>JAJYGW010000378.1 GCA_021790615.1 Actinomycetes bacterium
CCTGGGTGGCGTCGGTCTCACCGTTCCTGCTCCGGTTCCCCGGCTCGTTCGCACGCCCTGCCATGAGCAGCTTGGCACTCGCGCACAGCTTCTCCGCCTCGGCGAGCTCGCACATCACGACCGGCACGTCGCCCGAGGGGTAGCTCGAGGGCTCGAGCTCGCTCACAAAGGACCGAAGGGCGGCAAGGATCGGGCCGAATCCTCTGCCAGCTCCCGGTCCCTCGGTCCTGCACATGTCGTGGAGGGTACGCGAGGGGTGTGTCAGGGCGCCTCACCTGGGCCTGTACCGTCCGCCGGGCCCCGAGCGTGGGATCATGGGTCATGGCCGTGTACGAGGAGTGCCGCCACTACATCCGTCAGACCGTGCGCGGCTCCGAGCGACTCGAGCGCTGCCGTCTCGGCGCGAACTCGACCCTGCCCTTCGCTTGTCCGGACGGGTGCGTCTTCTTCGAGGCGCGGCGGACCTCGTCGGCGGGCTGGCAGGTTCGTGCTCGCCCGACGGACGGCCGTTCCGGCAGGCCGGACGCCTGACGAGGGCATCAGGCCGGGTCGAGGGGCACGCGGAGCAGGGGTTCCGGCGCCAGACGCGACGGAGCCCCCGGCCTGACCTCCGGGGGCCCGTCCGTCCGTGCGGGGGAAGTCAGCGGCGGGCTGGACGACGGCCCGCAACCGGAGGGGAGGCAGTTGTGGTCGGCGTCCTCATCGATCGCCGTGCCCAAGGCTGATCAGAGTCCGCCAAGGGTTCCCGTCACCTCGTCGACGGTGCCGGAGAGACCACTCAGCGCCTTCTTCTGGGTGGTCGTCACACCTGGAACCGATGGGAGAGTCGACGTGGTCGGCAGGCTCGCCGGAAGCTTGGCTGAAGTCGGCGTGCGTCCACATACCGACAGGCCTGCCGACCCTGCTTTGACCGTCACGCTGCCGCCACCGCCGGAGACGCTGGCCGTCACTCCGGACCCGGACGAGGTCCCTGAGGTAGGCGCTGAGACACAGGTCGACTTCGTCTTCGAGGTGGGGCTCGTCATCGATGGCAACGAGGCCGCCGGGGTCTTCTTGTCCGACGTCGCGGCGTTGACGAGCTTGCCGACGCTGCTGTGCGAGTGGGAGGCGGCTGTCGAGCGCGACCCGCGGCTGCCGACCCGCTCGCTCCGGTAGCGCATCTGCATGGCCCGGGCCAGGCGGTCCCCGAACGAGGACAGGCCGTAGTTCTCGCACGAGATGGCGGTGTCGGCTGCCGTCGCGGTGTTGCGCCAGGACGTGCACAGCGCGCCCGTGTTGCCCGGCGACTGCAGCGTTCCGCTCGCAAGGCTGTCGGAGCTCCCTCCCGGTCCGCTCAACGCTCCGGGATACGCCGAGAAGGCGAAGGCACCGAGCAGCGCTCCGCCCACGGCGCAGGCGAGCGTGCTCGAGCCGACGACCCACGCCTTGCGGTTGCGGCGCCCTGCCGTGGCCGTCTCGGCGGGGCGGGCGGACCCCTCGGGCGGGCGCCTCGCACCGTCTTGATCCGGCGTCTCGGCCGCGGCGGGTGCTGCTGCCTCAGTCACCGGAACATCCGTCCTGTGTTGCATCTCCGGGCCCTCCTCGGTGGTTCGTGGTACTCAGCAAAACGAACCGGCCGCATCGAACTTGCGCAACCCGCAAGAGAAACCCGCGAACGATGGATCTCCCCGATCGGCGCCGTCCCCACTCACGGCAAGAAACGCCATCCCGACACCTCCAGCTCCCCGCCGCGGATCGTGCAGGTCACGACGAGCCGCCCGTCCAGCACGGTGCCCGCCGCAGAGGTCAGCGCGACCGTCGCCGCCAGCATCGCTCCCGTCGCCCTCGGGCCGCTGGCCTCGACCGCTACCGACAGACGGGTCAGGTAGGACGAGACGCGCGCGTCCCTCAGCGCAGCCGGGAATGCCACGCCCGGCGCGAGGTCTGCGAACCAATCGACCCTTCCCTGGGCTACCGCATGGAGAGTGCCGTAATAGGCGGTGAGCGCTGCTTGTTCCACGTCGAGCGGCGCAGGCGACTGCACGAACGCGCTCGACGGACGACCGGTGACCTGCATGGTGCCGAGGAGCGTCGGGTTCGCGTCGAGCGTCAGGCCCTGGGCGGCGAGCGCCGGCGGGGCCGGCACGCCGATCGGGGCGTCCGGAGAGCTCTCGCCTGAGCGGTGCTCTGCTCGAAGCACCCCGGCCGTGTGCGAACTCGTGGGGCGACTGGAGATCTCGACGGCGGAGACGAGCTCGCGGTCCGGCGTCCACCAGAGCGCATCGTTGGGCCAGCAGGTGTCGAGGACGAGCGTCGGCGTGGCGGTATCGGTGACGGGGCTGCCGGAGGCGACGATCCGGTGGCCCGTCACCCGGAAGGTCGTCCTGTAGCAGGCGGACACGTAGACGAGGAGGTCACCGGGCCGCAATGTGCCGATTCGGGCGAAGTAGCTCACGTCGTGGGCAGCAAGGACGGCTGTCCCGTCCTGACCGGGCCAGACCGACGAGACGTCGTGCCCGACCGCTGCAGACAACACCTGGTCCGTCTCACCCTGCTCGACCGGGGCGGTGAGAGCGAGAGCCGGGATCTCGAGCAGTCCCGCCATCTGACCGACCGCCGGCCTTCCTGCCCGGCAGCCGGCGGTCGCGTCGTACGCCCTCGTCGACGAGAGCCGCGCCTGGCCGGATCGCACGAGCGCGCCGCCGGCCGCGTGCGATCGCATGGTCCAGGCCACAGAGAAACCCGCCCCGGCCGCGCTCCCCCACAGCATCGTGGCGCCCACGACGGTGCGTGCGATGGACAGCGCTCTCATGAGCTCGGCACCTCAGCGCCCGCGGCGCCACCGCATGCGCCTCAGCCGCGGCCAGGCGAGCAAGCCGGCCCCGCCGAGCGCTCCTGCCGCCAGCACCGGAGCCGCTCCAGCCCAGGGCAGCCCCGTATGGGGTGAGGTCGCGTTCGGCACCGGGTTCGAGACGAGACTCGGCCGCGGGGACGAGTGTCGCGAGGGCGGCGCCGCGGTCTGCTGCGGAGCCGCCGCCGCGGACGCATCTGCCAGTGCGATCCGGAGGCCGCCGTTCTCGGCGCTCGCAGGCGAGGCGCCAACGCCTTGCGCCAAGGCGATCGTCACGGCGCTCGCCTCTGCCGTGACGGCGCCCGTCGGCGCGGTCGTCACCGATCCCGACCCGACGCTGATGGTCGACTGAAGCGGGGTCCCGGCGAGGATCGTCATAGACTGGCCCGGGACCACTGAGAACGTGCGCGACCCGACCGCAGGGGCGTTGACCTCGACGGTGACGAGTGCCGGATCATCCGTTGCTGCTGGCTGCTCGACGACACCGCCCGCAGCTGACCGGCGCACGGAGGCGGTGGCCGACGCGCTGCCTACGACGATCCTTGCCAAGGGCGCGCCGCCGAGGCCACCGGTCGGGAGGATGGTCACGACCGCCCCAGCTGCTGTTGCCCTCGTACTCAGGGACCGAGCGGTCGCCTCGGTCGCAGAGGAGGACGGACCGGGCGCGATCTCGATCGCGAAGTCGCCGGTAGCGGCTTTGTCGACTTGTCGGAAGATGCGCCCGACCGTCGTTCCGCCTCCCGGAAGGGGAGGAAGCTTGCCTAGGACGCCACCGAGCGCCTTCACAGCGGGCGTCGCCGGTTTGACGACCTGGCCGAGGATCGAGCTCAAGTCGAGGCGGAAGGATGCCGCCTGTCCGGTGGCTCTCGCCAGGCCGTCGGTGGCTGAGGTGTTGTGCACGGCGGCACTTCCGCAGGCGAGGCTCGCTGCAGCGAGCCCGGAGAAGGGAGCAGGGAAGGCCGGAAGCTTCTCCCCACAGGTGCGCGGTTCGGACTTGGAGTCACCGGGCCCGGCCGACACCGAGGCCTCGCCGCTCGGTGAAGGCGCCAGGACGCCGACTCCCTTCGCGAGTAGCCAGCCGTTCTCGGTGGCGCTCGTCGAGCTCGACCCGAGCGCGAGGGTGTGACCCGGCAAGGTCACCTGAAGCCCGGCACCGGAGGACGTCACGTCGAGGGCAGCAGACGACGATGCCGGTGCGGCCGCGACAGCCGGCGGGAGCACGAGGGCACCGGCGACTGCGGCCGCACCCGGCAGCGCCAAGATGATGAAGAAGGCGGGCAGTCGGGTTCGCACAGCCTGGTAACGAAGATGCCGGGTCGAACTTGCGCTCGATCCTGAAGCGCACGCTGCGCGACGAGCTCGTCGCCGAGGGCGCCTGAACGCTGAACGCCCGAGCGCTTGAGCGCTGACCCTACGGAACGGCCAGCTCGACCGTCATGAACGAGTCGGGAGGCCGAGCGCGGCGTTGAGGTTGCCGGAGCGAAACCCTTCGAGGTCGATCGTGACGTACCGGTAGCCGGCCTCTTGCACCGCGGGGATCACCTCCGAACGGAGCACGAGCAGACGATCGAGGTCGTGGACGGGGACCTCGATGCGGGCGAGGTCGCCGTAGTGCCGCACCCGTACTTCCGGGAAGCCCAGTCGCTTGAGCGCCGACTCGGCCCGCGCCACTTCGGTCAGCACACCGAGTGTGACGGCGGTTCCGTACGGCACCCGAGACGCAAGGCAGGCTGCAGCCGGCTTGTCGGCGGTGCGGAGGCCGAGCTGGCGGGAGATCTGACGGACGTCGGCCTTCGTCAACCCGGCGTTGACGAACGGGAACACGGCACCCCGCTCGGCGGCCGCCCGCTGGCCCGGCCGGTGGTCGCCGAGGTCGTCGACGTTCACGCCGAGTGCGACTGTCGCTCCGAGCTCGCCGGCGACGGGGGCCAGGACGGCCATCAGTTCGCTCTTGCACCAGTAGCAACGATCGCCGTCGTTGGCGGCATAGCGCGGATCGGCGAGCTCCTGGGTCTCGACCGGGCGCCAGTCGAGGCCCCACTCCGCCGCGAGCGCGCGGCAATCCGCGAGCTCCTCGGGGGCGAGGGACGGGGAGACGGCCGTCACACAGGTTGCGTGGTCACGGCCGAGCGACTGTGTCGCCGCGAAGGCGAGGAGGGCGGAGTCGGCGCCCCCGGAGAAGCCGACGACGATTGGGCCGGTCGCCTCGATCGCGGCGGCGAGCCGGTCGTGGGGCGTCGTCACTCGTGCCTGGTCTCCCGGGTGCCGATCCCGGCCTCGGCGAACACCTCGGCAGGCTCTGCCACGAAGCCGCTGTAGAAACGCCCGAACTCCCCGTACAACGCTGATGCCTCGTCGAAGCGCATCGTGTAGACGCAGTCCTTCAAGTCGTCGGGGTGAGTGGCGAAGAGCGTGACACCCCACTCGAAGTCGTCCACGCCGGTCGACCCGGTGACGAGTTGCAGCACCCTTCCGCGGAACTCCCGACCGACGCTGCCGTGCCCGCGCATCAAGCGCAGCCGTTCCTCGTAAGGGAGCGAGTACCAGTTGTCGGCCCCTGGCGACCTGCGCTTCGACATCGGGTAGAAGCAGAACGACAGCTTCCCGGCGGGAGGGAGCGTCGGGTAGAGGCGCGCCTGCTTCATCTCCTCCGGGACGCCGGCGGCGTACTCGGACACCTCCGTGAGCGAAACGTAGGAGTCGACGACGTCGAGGCCGGCGTTCTGGAGCGCTGTCTGAAGGCGCCTCAGCTCGCGGAGATCCGGTCCGAGCGCCAGCACGCAGAAATCTGCCTTGTGCCCGAGGATCGAGGCCGTCACGACCTGAAGATCGGCCTTGCGGGCGGCGTCGACGGCATCGAGGGCGGAACCGGCGACGACCGGCCGGCTCGCCGACGCCTTGCAGAAGAGGTGGAGGACGTTCCAGCCCACCGTGGGCGAGAGCACGCCCTCGTCACCCTCTGGATCGTGCAGGTCTGGGTGCAGGTCTGTCTCGGAGTTCGTCTGCGGCTCTGGGTACGAGTGGGTGGGGCTGGCCTCGCTCTTGGTCACCCCGCCATGCTACGAGCGGACGCGGACGAGGGGCGCCGGAGCGCCCCTCGTCCCAGGTTCTTCGGTTGTCGACCCGGTGTGGGCGCAGGTCGTTCGGTGCACCCCGGGGTCAGAGGATCAGAAGTCCTCCATGCCGCCACCGGGCATCGCCGGAGCAGCTTCCTTCTCGGGCTTGTCGACCACGACGGCCTCGGTCGTGAGGAAGAGCGCCGCGATCGACGCCGCGTTCTGCAGCGCCGACCGGGTCACCTTGGCGGCGTCGATGACGCCGGCGGCGAACAGGTCCTCGTACTCCTCGGTTGCGGCGTTGAGGCCCTCGGACTCGCTCTTCAGGCCCTTCACCTTCTCGACCACGACGCCGCCCTCGAGGCCGGCGTTGACCGCGATCTGCTTGATCGGCTCCTCGACGGCCCGGGCCACGATCCGTGCACCCGTCGCCTCGTCGCCCTCGAGCTTCTCGGCGCGGTCGAGGATCGCCTGCTGCGAGCGGAGCAGTGCCACGCCACCGCCGGGCACGACGCCCTCCTCGATGGCGGCCTTCGTCGTCGAGACTGCGTCCTCGATGCGGTGCTTCTTCTCCTTGAGCTCGACCTCGGTGGCCGCCCCGACCTTGATCACGGCGACGCCGCCCGAAAGCTTCGCGAGCCTCTCCTGGAGCTTCTCACGGTCGTAGTCCGAGTCGGTGTTCTCGATCTCGGTCTTGATCTGGTTGATGCGACCCTTGATGTCCGAGTCGCTGCCGGCACCTTCGACCACCGTCGTCTCGTCCTTCGTGACGACCACCTTGCGGGCACGGCCGAGCAGGTCGAGCGTGACGTTCTCGAGCTTGAGGCCGACCTCGTCCGTCACGACCTGACCACCGGTGAGGATGGCCATGTCCTGCAGCATCGCCTTGCGACGCTCGCCGAACCCGGGAGCCTTCACCGCGACGCTCTTGAACGTCCCGCGGATCTTGTTCACGACGAGGGTGGCGAGCGCCTCGCCCTCCACGTCCTCCGCGATGATCACGAGCGGCTTGCTCGACTGCATGACCTTCTCGAGCACCGGGAGGAGGTCACGTACTGCCGAGATCTTCGAGCCGACGAGCAGGATGTACGGGTCGTCGAGCGTCGCCTCCATGCGCTCGGGGTCGGTCACGAAGTAGGGCGAGATGTAGCCCTTGTCGAAACGCATCCCCTCGACGAGCTCCATCTCCATCCCGAAGGTCTGGGACTCCTCGACTGTGATGACGCCGTCCTTGCCGACCTTGTCGATGGCCTCGGCGATCATCCCGCCGATCTCGCTGTCTGCTGCCGAGATCGCCGCCACCTGCGCGATCTGGTCCTTCGAGTCAGTGACCTCCTTCGAGATCGTCTTGATGCGGTCGACCGCAGCCTCGACGGCGGCCTCGATGCCCCGCTTGAGCGACATCGGGTTCGCGCCGGCGGCCACGTTGCGCAGGCCCTCGCGGACCATCGCTCCGGCGAGGACCGTCGCGGTCGTCGTGCCGTCACCGGCGACGTCGTCGGTCTTCTTCGCCACTTCCTTCACGAGTTCGGCCCCGATCCTCTCCCACGGGTCCTCGAGCTCGATCTCCTTCGCGATCGACACACCGTCGTTCGTGATGGTGGGGGCGCCCCACTTCTTCTCCAGGACGACGTTGCGTCCCTTCGGGCCGAGCGTCACCTTCACGGCGTCGACCAGCTGGTTCATGCCTCTCTCGAGCGACCGGCGGGCCGTCTCGTCGAAAGCGATCAGCTTTGCCATCTCGTCCGTCCTCCATATCTGCCCGGCCATGTGGCCGAGCCTCTGGCACTCTCATCGATCGAGTGCCAGGTTAGCACTCTCACGCCGAGAGTGCTACATCGCCGGCCAGGCCTATCGTGCCGCCATGCCCGCCGAGCGCGTCCGGATCGAGCGCACCCCACCGGTCAGGGGCCGGGTAAGGGTCCCGGGGAGCAAGAGCCTCACCAACCGTGCTCTCGTCGCGGCGGCGCTCGCCGAGGGCACGAGCACCATCCGCGGCGGGCTCGCCGGCGACGACGCCGAGAGCATGGTCGACGGCCTGCGCCGGCTCGGCGCTCGGATCGACGTCGCCAGTGATGTGAGCGGCGACGGAGGTCTCGGCAAGACGGGAGCGTCATGGGAGGTGACGGGCACGAGAGGCGCGGTAGGCCACACCGGCCAAGCGGAGGCGATCCGGGTCGATGCGAATCTGGCTGGGACGACGCTGCGTTTCTTGACGGCGGTCGCCGCTCTCGGGCAGGGGGGCATCACCGTCACGGGGCGGAGGGGGCTGCTCGACCGGCCCGTCGGCGACCTGCTCGTCGCCCTGCGTGCCTGCGGCGCCGAGGTGGCGGGCTCCGGTCCGGAGGGCGACCGGCCGCCCGTGCGGATCGGCAGGCGCCGCAAGCCCCTCGGCGGCCGGGTCTCGGTCGACGCGAGCAGGTCGAGCCAGTTCGTCTCGGCGCTCCTGCTCGTGGCGCCGTGCTTCGACGAGGACCTGGATCTCGAGGTCCGGGGCCTTTCTGCCGAGGGCTTCGTCGCTCTCACGCTCGACGTGATGGCGCACTTCGGGGCACCGGTCGAACGGACCACCGTCGGGTATCTCGCCCGTGGCGGCACGGGCTACCGCGGCGCTGACTACGAGGTGCCGCCGGATGCCAGCGCGGCGGCCCACATCGCGACGCTCGCTCTCGCCACGGGCGGGCAGGTGACGATCGAGTCGTTGTCGCGCGCCCGCTCACAACCCGACCACGGTTTCCTCGAGCTCGCACAGGCCGCCGGGGCAGGCATCGTCGACGAGCCCGACGGCTCGGTCACCGTCCACGGGCCGTCACGCCTCGAGCCGTTCGAGGCAGACCTGACCGGAATGCCCGACGAGCTCCCGAACGCCGCCGCCCTCGCCGCGCTCGCGAACGGCACGTCCCGGATCTGCGGCGTCGGCATCACGCGGTTCCACGAGAGCGACCGTATGGCGGCGGTCGCGGCGGAGCTCGCCAAGGTCGGCGTCCGGGCGGAGATCGAGGGGGACGACGTCGTCGTCCACGGCGGCTCGCCTCACGGCGGAGCAGTGCTCTCGTCACACGACGATCACCGGATGGCGATGGCACTGGCCGCTCTCGCCGGGGCGGTCGGGGATTGCGCCCTCGAGGGAGCAGACGCCGTCTCGAAGACCTATCGGGACTTCTGGGACGACGCCGTTCGGCTCGGGTTGCGGACGGCCGAGGGAGCAGGCGACCGCTCTCCTTCACGGGAGCGGTGCAAGAGCGGAGAGTGACGCCCGGAAGCTCCAGCGCACCGAGCGCTGGTTCGGCCTTCCATGCGAGGCAGCCGCCGGTCGGCGGAAGGTCCCGTCACGGGGCGGCGGCTTCACCGAGGCCATCGAACTCGCCGTCACCACCGGCAAGCGGGTGACGGAGGTCACCGGGCTCGACGTGTCGGTCTGGTCGCACACGTTCTCCCCGCAGGCGACCGGCGTCGTCTGGTCGACCTTCGTGCCCGATCTCACCTCACTCGAGAAGGCGAACGACCTCCTCGTCCGCGACGCCCGCTACCTCGAGCTCTTCGAGCAGGGCAGGAGCTACATCCTCCCGGGCAGCATCGAGGACGGGCTCGAGGTCCTGCTGCACGGCAGTCCGCCGCCCGCCGAGTCGACCTACGTCGCCGTCGTGCGGATGACGATGGTCATCTCCGGGCTGGCCCCTGGGCATCCCGCTCGGCATCGAGATCGCACAGCTCGAGGAGAAGCTGACAGAGGGCATCGCCGCTTAGCGGCTGCGGGACCGAGTGCGGGCGGCGGGACTCTCCCGGCACGTCCCTAACCTGCTGGGCGGTGCCCCAGCCAGAGATCGTCCCGCCGGCCGGGCGCGCCCTCCGGCCCGCCGGGCTCGCCCGGCGGCTCGTCCTCATCTTCGCGATCTCCACCGGCGTCGCCGTGGCGAACAACTACTACGCCCAGCCGCTGCTCGCCGCCATCAGGGCCACGTTCCACACGAGCTCGGGCGAGACGGGCCTCCTCGTCACGTTCGCACAGGTCGGGTACGCCGCCGGGCTCGTGTTCCTCCTTCCGCTCGGCGACCTCCTCGAGCGGCGCCGCCTCGTCGTCGTGATGAGCGTGATCTGCTCCGCCGGATTGCTCGGCGCAGCCGCCTCGCCGGACCTGCCGCTGATGTTCGCCGCAGCCGTGCTCGTCGGCGGCACATCGGTCGTCGCCCAGATCCTCGTCGCCTTCGCGGCCTCGATCGCGGGTGACGCCGAGCGCGGCAGGGTCGTCGGAACGGTGATGAGCGGGTTGCTCCTCGGCATCCTCCTCGCCCGGACGGCGGCGGGCTACATCGCCGAGGCGTCGTCGTGGAGGGTCGTCTACGTCGTGGCGGCGGGCATGACCGCCTTGCTGGCTCTCGTGATCCGCCACGAGGTGCCGGTGCACCGCGAGCGACACGACCTGAGCTATCCGGCCGTGCTGTCCTCGGTGGTGAGGCTCTTCCTCACCGAACCGACGCTGCGGCGGCGGAGCCTCTATGGGTTGCTCTCGTTCGGGGCGTTCTCGGTGCTGTGGACGAGCCTCGCGTTCCTGCTGGCGGCGAAGCCGTACCACTTCTCCACGGGCACGATCGGGCTCTTCGGGCTCGTAGGTGCCGGTGGCGCCGGCATGGCGACACTGGCCGGCCGTCTCGCCGACCGCGGCCTGCAGGCGACCGTAACCACGCTGACAGCGCTCGCGATCGTCGTGTCGTTCGTGATCATGTGGGTGGCGCCCCACGTGCTCGGAGCCCTGATCGTCGGGATCGTGCTGCTCGACCTCGGCTGCCAGGGCATCCACATCTCGAACCAGAGCGAGATCTACCGTCTCGCGCCGTCGGCTCGCAGCCGCGTGAACTCGGCCTACATGACCTGCTACTTCGTGGGTGGGACGCTCGGCTCCGTGGGCTCGGCGCTCTGCTACGGGGCCGGCGGCTGGCCGTACGTCGCAGCACTCGGCACGGCCTTCGGCGCCGCCGCCTGGCTCATGTCGCTCACCGAGCGCCGCTACCAGCGCCGGGCGGTCGCCACCGCCCCGGCCGGCACCTGAGCACCGCGAGCGGCGCCTTCCGTGGTGCTGCCTCGACGGCGGCCGCGCGCCACGCGCTCACGAGATGTCAGCCCCCGGCGACCGCCGGAACGATCGACACCGTGGTCCCGTCGGCGACCGACGTGTCGAGGCCGTCGAGGTAACGGACGTCCTCCTCGGCGACGAACACGTTGACGAAACGCCGCAACGCCCCCCGCTCGTCCAACAGCCGCGCCTCGATGCCCGGGTGAGCGGCCTCCACCGCGCCGATGACATCGCGGACGGTGCCGGCCGGCACGTCGAGCTCGCCGGCGCCGCCGGTGAGGTTGCGCAGCTGCGCGGGAACCCGGACGATGACGCTCACGAGGCCTGCTCGGTGGTGGTGCCGGCAACCGCGCCGGCAACTGGTCCCGTCGTGGTGCCGGCCGTGGTCAAGTGGCCGTCCAAGGCGGCCGTCACGTCCTCCAACCGGGGCCGGATCGTGGCGGTCGGTCCGGCCGTGTCGCCGAAGGCTTCGACCGTCTTCAGGCCGTTCCCGGTGACGTAGGCGACGACTCGCTCGTCGTCGCGGATGACGCCCTCCCGTGCGAGCTTCGCGAGGGTGGCGATGGTCACACCGCCAGCCGTCTCGGCAAAGATCCCTTCGGTCCTCGCGAGCAGCCGGATGCCCTCGAGGATCTCGGCATCGGACACCGAGCCGATCGCCCCACCCGTCCTCCGCACCACCTCGAGCGCGTACCAGCCGTCGGCCGGGTTCCCGATCGCGAGCGACTTCGCGATGGTGCTCGGCTTCACCGGGCGCACGTGATCGGCGCCGCTCGCGAAGGCGGCCGCGACTGGGCTGCAGCCGTCAGCCTGCGCCCCGGAGACGCGTACCGGACCTGCCGGGTCCTCGGCGTCGTGCCCGGCCAGGGGCGACACCAACCCGAGCCGCACGAGCTCGCGGAACCCCTTGTCGATCTTCGTCAGCTGCGCCCCGGACGCGATCGGCGCGACGACGTGGTCCGGCAGCTCCCAGCCGAGCTGCTCGGCGACCTCGAACGCAAGGGTCTTCGAACCTTCGGCGTAGTACGGCCGGACGTTCACGTTGACGAACGCCCAGTCCGGGTACTCGCTCGCGAGCTCGGCGCAGAGGCGGTTGACGTCGTCGTAGTTGCCGTCGACGGCGAGCAGCTTCCCGCCGAAGACCGCCGTCGTCAGCACCTTGGCCTGCTCGAGGTCACTCGGGATGAGCACGACCGACTGCATCCCGGCGCGGGCGGCATGAGCTGCCACGGAGTTGGCGAGGTTGCCCGTCGAGGCACAGGCGGCGACCTTGAAGCCGAGCTCGCGAGCTTTCGTCAGCGCCACCGACACGACTCGGTCCTTGAACGAGCCCGTCGGGTTCCGGGTGTCGTCCTTCACCCACAGCTCGCCGAGCCCGATCTCGACGGCAAGCCGATCGGCGCGGACGAGCGGTGTGCAGCCCGCCCCGAGGCTGACCGGACCGTGTCCCTCGACCGGGAGGAGGTCGGCGTAGCGCCAGATGTCGAGCGGTCCGGCGGCGATCGACTCGCGCGTGACCCGCCCGGTCATGGCGTCGTAGTCGTAGGTGGCCTCGAGCGGCCCGAAACAGAACGCGCACGCGTGCTCGGCCTCGGGTGGGTACGTGCGGCCGCACTCCCGGCACGTGAGGGTCAAGACGTAGCTCACAGCTTCCTCCTCATCGATCGGGCATTGGCACCTGTCCTGACCGGTACGACTACCGGACGAGGAGGGTTGCCGCGGCGTCACAGGGCCCGTCCCTCAACCGCTCTGGATGATGGGATGCAGTGTAGGCGAGGCGTGCCCGTCCCTGCCAAAGCGGACCGTCCGGCGCGGTCAGCCCGCCCGACTGCGTAGGGTGACGGTCGATGCCGCCGGTCCTCGCCCTGCCGACCATCCGCACGTTCCATTACGCCGAGTTCGACGCGGAGGAGCTCGCCGCAGCCAAACGGCGCCGCCGCGCCGCCGTCCACGTCGTCATCCCGGCTCGCGACGAGGAGGACACGATCGGCGCCATCGTCTCGGCCGTCCGCCGGGACCTCATGCAAGTGGTCCAACTCGTCGACGAGCTCGTCGTCGTCGACGATCAGTCGGACGACGCCACCGGCGCGCTCGCTGCGGCGAACGGGGCGCGGGTGGTCGCAGGGCCGGGTGCGGGCAAGGGAGAGGCGATGGCGCACGGTGTGGCCTCGCTCACGACCGCCTGGTCCGGTCCGGAGCCGTCGGATCGCGTCGTCGTGTTCCTGGACGGGGATGTGCGGGGGTTCGGGTCGGGTTACGTGACGGGATTGCTCGGTCCGCTGTTGTGCGAGGAGGGCATCGACCTCGTGAAGGGCCGCTACCGCCGGCCGCTCGGCGACCAGCCGACGGGTGGAGGGCGCGTGACCGAGCTCCTCGCGAAGCCTGCACTCCGGCTGTTCTTCCCGGAGCTCGGCCTGCTCGACCAGCCGCTCGCAGGAGAGGCGGCTATCCGCTGGTCACTCCTCGACGAGATCACGCTCGCCGGCGGCTACGCCGTCGAGGTCGCCATGATCATCGACACCTACCTCGCACGCGGCGCCAACGCCATCGCGGAGGTCGATCTCGGCGAGCGCAGGCACCGCAACCGGAACCTTGAGGAGCTCGTGCCGGAGGCCGAGACGGTGCTCCAGACGATCGTCGAGCGCGCGCGGACCCGCCCATGAGCGACCTCGTCGTCGCCTCGAACCGGGGACCCTTCTTGCTCGGCGAGGGCCCGGAGGGCTCCGTCGTCGCCTCGCCCGCCGGCGGGGGCCTGGCGCCGAGCATCGCTTCCGCCCTGGCGCGGCGGGAGGGCGAGGTCGTCTGGGTGGCGAGCCCGATGAGCGACTTCGAGCGGCGCCGCGGATCCGAGGGTGCGGTCGACACGGAGCTGAAGGGCCTGGCGCTCCGTCTCGTCGACATCGGAGCCTCCACGTATGCCGGCGCCTACGACGTCATCGCCAACTCAACCCTCTGGTTCTGCTTCCACGGGCTGTTCGACGCGCCGAAGCGCCCGCTCTTCGATCACGCCTGGCGGGACGCGTGGGAGGAGTTCCGGAAGTACAACACCGCCTTCACCGATCGCATCTGCGACGAGGCGTCGGAGGGTGCGACCGTGCTCGTCAACGACTACCACCTCCCGCTCGTCGGCAGGCAGCTGGCCGAGCGCCGGCCGGATCTCGCGACCGTGCACTTCACCCACACGCCGTTCGCGACGCGCGAGGAGCTCGAGATGTTGCCCCGTGACACCCGCCGCGAGCTGCTCGAGGGCATGTCGGGCTTCGGAGCCTGCGGCTTCCACACCCCGCGGTGGGAGCAGCGATTTCGGGACGGTGCGGGCGCCTTCTCGGACCGGGTGCCGGTGACGTTCGCCGCCGGGCTCGGAGCGGACGCCGCGCGCCTACGGGAGGTCGCGGAGTCGCCCGCCTGTGCGGAGCGTCTCGCGACGCTCGAAGAGCTGGTCGGAGACCGGCGTCTCATCGTGCGGAGCGACCGGATCGAGCTCTCGAAGAACCTGTTGCGCGGGTTCCTCGCCTTCGACGCCCTGCTGGAGGAACGGGCGGACTTGCGCGGGCGGGTGTGTCTCGTCGCCCGCGGGTACGCGAGCCGAGAGTCGCTCGCCGAATACCTCGCCTACCGTTCCGAAGCCGCGCACCTCGTCGCGGTGCTCAACGAGAAGTGGGCGCCGCTCTGCGGCGGCGAGGACCCGATCGTGCTCGACATCGACGACGACTTCGCAGCGACCGTGGCTGCATACCGCCGGTACGACGTCCTGCTGGTCAACCCGATCCGCGACGGCATGAACCTCGTCGCGAAGGAAGGCCCGGTGCTGAACGAGCGCGCCGGTCTCCTCGTCTGCTCTGAACAGGCGGGAGCGTTCGAGGAGCTGGCCGATGTGGCACTCGGGGTACAGCCCTTCGACGTGAGCGACACCGCCGCCGCGCTCGCCCGAGCACTCGACATGAACGAGGACGAGCGCGCGCGCCGGGCCTCGGAGTTGAAGCGGCGTGGCGCGGCAGACCCGCCGGAACGCTGGCTCGATGCCGTGCTCACGCGGGCGCGGCCCCCGGGCGCCCACTCCGCCTGAGGTTCCGCCGGGGGCCGGGCTGACGCCCGGTCGAGCACTCCGCCTAACGTTCGACCGCTTCGCCCACCCTGGCGAGCAGGGCGACGCACTCCTCGGTCCCCGCGAGCACGAGGTCGGCGCGTTCGATGAGGTCATCTGGGACTTCGGGGCTCCAGACAGCGATCCGCAGGACCTCGCTGCCGCCGTGCTCGAGATCGTCGAGTGCGTCGAACGCGCACGCGTCCCCGACGTCGTCGCCGAGGAAGGCCACCCGCCCCAGTCCCGCCCCGCGCTCCCTCACGACCGTGCCCTTGTCGATCCCGACGGGAGGCACGAGCTCGACGCTGGCCCTGCCGGCGCGCTCGCGCAGGCCGGTCGCCCGCGCGAGCCGGTGCGCCAGGGCTGTGCCCGCCGCCTCGGCTGTCGCCGGGTCGCCGGCCCGGCGCCAGTGAAAGGTCACACCGAAGACCTTGTCCTCGACGACGAGTCCCGGTACTGAAGCGGCCCGAGCCTCCGCCGTCGCCTGCGCCAACGCTGCGATCCAGGGGAGCGCCGCCTCCACGGGCCGGGCAGCGCTGCCGTCCCACCGCTCGAGGCCGTGGACGCCGAACAGCTCCAGCCGTTCCATCCCCGCCTTTTCGGCGAAACGCGCCGCCAGCCACCCTGCCGGCCTCCCTGACACCACCGCGACCCTCGCCAGGCGGGCGACGAGGCGCTGCAGCGCTTCGAGCGCGCCCGGGAGCGGCTCGGCAGCCTCCGGATCCGGGACGATGAGCGACAGGGTCCCGTCGAAGTCGGTGAAGATGCCCGTCGTCGCGGGCCGTGCGGCGAGAAACGTGACCGCCTCGTCCTCTTCCACCCGCGCCATCCGAGGGAGGCTACGTCGGCTGCAGGAACACCTCGACCACGTCGCTCCCGTACGACGTGCCCGGCGCTTCCGCCGTCACGGCGGAGGACGGCACCCCGAGGGTCGAGGCGACCCGGAGCGCCTGCGCGTGATATCCGGAGGGGTAGTGGATGACCGGCGAGGGGAGCGAGCTCACCCAGGAGTAGGGGATCGAGGATTCCGGCACGAGGGTGTAGCCGGCCGTTGACAGCTTGCTCTCGGTGCTCGAGATGGTGGGGGACCCGGCTGCCGCGAGGACGGCGACGCGGATGCCTGCCCCGGGGGCAGTCGTCGTGCTCGTCGTCGAGGACGTTGCAGCAGGTGCCGTCGTCGTGGTCGTCGTGGCCGCTGTGCGGCCGCGGTGTCCCGGCCGAGCCGCCGAAGTGGCCCTCGCCGGCAGCGACGCGAGCACGCCGATGACGAGGGCGACGGCACCGAGGGCGACGAGCAGCGCCCTGCCGTCACGAGGCGGCTCGGGCGTGCCGCCGGCGGGCGGGGCGGTCGGAAGCGGGGAGCCGGTACTCGGGGGCTGCTCGGCCATGCCTCTCAGCATGGCCCAACTCGCGCTCTGGTGCGAGTGGGGGTGGCCGGGCGTCGAGTGCCGCGCGAGTGGTGGCGTGCGCTGAGCTGTGGTGGGTGGCGGTGGGTGCTGCTAGCGAGGGCGGTGGCGGATCGCCGGGCCGGGGGCGAGGCGCGCTCGGCGCCGGTCGTCGCGCCGGCGCCGTAACCGCGTCACGACGAGGGGGTCGTACTCGAATGCGTCGGGAGAGCCGACGAGGCGCCTGAGCACGGCATAATAAGTCGCTGGCGAGCAGTCGAGGCGAGCACGTATCGCTTGCTCCTTGGTAGGGGCGAGGCGCCACCACTCCCGCTCGACATCGAGGACCCGTTGCTCTCGCTCAGTGAGTGCCATCCCGCACCGACAATGCCAACCTCGCCCGCGCGAAGCAAGCATTTGAACGGCCGTGCAGTCTGCGCAGGTGCCCGCGACGTTGTCGTGCCGTCCGCCTCCCGCGCGTTCGCTGCCCGGCACCGGGACGTGGGACCCTGGAAGGGATGTCAGCTCCGGTCGGATACGTCGCGGCGTTCGGTGGAGGAGTGATCTCCTTCGTCTCGCCATGCGTCCTCCCCGTCGTGCCGGGCTACCTCTCGGTCGTGACCGGTCTCGACTTCGCCTCGTCCGACGAGGCGGGAGCCGTGCGGCGGCACGCGCTCCACATCTGCCGGGACACGGCGCTGTTCGTGCTCGGCTTCGGCGTCGTGTTCACGCTGCTCGAGCTGATCGCGACGTCGGTCGGTTCCACGCTCGACTCCAACAAGGTCCTGCTCACCCGCGTCTCCGGCGGGATCGTCCTCGCCATGGCGGTCTTCCTCGCCGGGTCGCTGCTCGGCAGGGCACCGTGGCTGTACCGGGAGGCGAGGTTCCATCCGGACCTGTCCCGTTTCGGGCCGTTCACGGCACCGATCGCCGGGGTCGCGTTCGGGTTCGGCTGGACGCCCTGTCTCGGACCGATCCTCGCCTCGATCGTCGCCATCGCGGCGACGCGGGGCACCGGGCAGGGAGTCGGTCTGCTGGCGGCGTACACGTTGGGGTTGGGCGTCCCGTTTCTTGCGGTCGGACTCGCGTTCACCCATCTCACCGGGGCCATCGGTTGGATTCGCCGGAGGTCCCGGGGGATCATGCTGGCGTCGGTCACGCTGCTCGCCCTGTTCGGCGTGCTGCTCGTCCTCAACCGGTTGACGTGGGTGACGAGCGAGCTCGAGGGCTGGATGCGAGCGATCGGGCTCGGGAGGCTGGTGAACGCAGGATGACCACTGAAGGAAGCGACGAGACCCACCGGGGGCACGGAGCCGAAGAGCTCCACGACGCGCCTTTTGGCCGCAGCGAGCTCGCATCCCTGCCGGCGTCCGAGGCGGCGCGGCTGCTCGAACGGAGGGAGATCACATCGGTCGAGCTCGTCGAGCAGCTGGTCGCCCGCATCGAGGCGATCGACCTGCCCGGAGGCGGGGGCGGTGCGAACGTGGCGTTGCGCAGCGTGCTCGAGCTGGCGCCGGACGCGCTCGAGCGTGCGGCGGCGCTCGACGCCGAGCGAGCAGCCGGACGGGTACGGGGCGCCGCGCACGGCTTGCCGGTGCTCGTGAAGGACAACATCGACACCGTGGCGCCGCTGCACACGACCGCCGGCTCCTTCGTGTTCGGCGGCTCGTCTCCCGGATCGGACGCCACCGTCGTATCTGCGCTGCGTGCAGCCGGTGCGATCGTCCTCGGGAAGGCGAACCTGTCGGAGTGGGCCAACTTCCGGAGCCGCCCCTCGTCGAGTGGCTGGAGCGCTGTGGGCGGGCAGGCACGGAATCCGCATGTGCTCGATCGCACGCCGGGCGGATCCTCGGCCGGTTCGGGCGCCGCCGTGGCAGCCCGCCTCGCCCCTCTCGCCGTCGGGACGGAGACCGACGGATCGATCCTCTGCCCAGCCGCGGCCTGCGGCGTGATCGGGCTCAAGCCCACGGTGGGGCTCGTGAGCAGGACCGGCATCGTGCCGATCTCCGAGTCCCAGGACACGGCGGGCCCCTTCGCACGTTCCGTCGAGGATGTAGCGCTCCTGCTCGAGGTGCTCAGCCGTGCCGTCGACGACGGAGAGGATCGTCACGCGGTCTCGGCGGGCCGCCCTCGCGGCCACGAGCCGCACTACGTCGCGCTGCTCGGTGACGGCAACCTGCGAGGCGTGCGTGTCGGCGTGCTGCGAGAGGGCGGCTTCACCGATTATCACCCGCCGACGGATCGCGTCTTCGAGACCGCTCTCGCTGCGTTGCGCGAGGTCGGTGCGGAGGTGGTGGACGGGATCAGCCTGCCGAACGGTCCGCTCAACTCCGGCGACGACGAGATGATCGTCCTGACACACGAGTTCCGCAGCGGCCTCGACCGGTATCTCGAGCGCCGGGCCGAGCAGGCGGGGGAAGGCGAGCAGCGGCGTCTCCCTCGGACGATGGAGGACGTCATCACCCACATCGAGCAGTCCCGTGAGGAGCGCGCCGACCTGTTCGGCGCGGAGCTGCTCTCCCGCTCGGCCGCGACGGCCGGCATCGGCGCGGACGTCTACCGGGAAGCGTGGGAGCGGAACCGGGAGCGGTCCCGCTCGAAAGGGCTGGACCTGCTGTTCCAGGACGTAGACGTGATCGTCGTCCCGGCCATGTCACCGCCTTGGGTCATCGACCACGTCGCCGGCGATGCCGTCGCCGGAGCGGGATGGTCGCCACCGGCGGTCGCCGGCTACCCTTCGGCGACGATGCCCATGGGCACGGTGGGAGGCTTGCCCGTC
>JAJYGW010000110.1 GCA_021790615.1 Actinomycetes bacterium
GTCGGAGGGATCTCCTTTAGAGAGTGATCCCCTTCTTCGAGCGAAATCCGCTCGTGAGCTGTAAGCAGGATGAAGTTGTCACGTTCGCCCGGGTCGACCGGGCAATGGAGCGTGGCACACACCTCAGCCCTGAGGGCTTCCATCGGCTTGCCGAGGAGGCCCTGAAGGTGAGCGGAGGTGGGCGATACCGTCGCCTTCATCGACAGGTCACCATCCAGAATCCTCAGAGACCACACGCCGAGCACGGTGCGCCGGAAGGCGCGCCGTGAAGATATGGTCCGATCTGCATGGCGACATGCAGAGCCAGGCAGAAATGCCCTGGCCCCTGGCACTTCGTGCCAGCGGCAACAAGAATGTCGGTCCCTATCCGATGCAGCCGTAGGAGATCTGAGAAAGGCTGTCCCTAGTACGAGAGGACCGGGACGGACGTAGCTCTCGTGTGCCAGTTGTCCTGCCAAGGGCACGGCTGGTTTGCGACCTACGGGTGGGATAAGCGCTGAAAGCATCTAAGTGCGAAGCCCGTTTCGAGATGAGATCTCCCACAGGGTTAACCTGGTAAGGCCCGTGGCTAGACGACCACGTTGATAGGCCGGAGGTGTACGCACAGCAATGTGTTCAGCCGACCGGTACTAATCGGCCGAGGGCTTGGGACGTGCTCGTGCTCGCTCTGGAACGCTCAGGGACAGCGGCATTGCCGTTGTGCCCCGGTCGCTGTCGCACCTGCGCTTTGTGAGCGCTGGGTGTGGCGACCGGGCGGAGCGTAGTTTTCCGGTGGCCATGGCGGCGGGGAAACACCCGTTCCCATTCCGAACACGGCAGTTAAGCCCGCCAGCGCCGATGGTACTTGGGGGGTGACCCCCTGGGAGAGTAGGACGCCGCCGGGATCTCTCCACGAAGGCCCGCCACGTCTGTGGCGGGCCTTCGTCGCGTGTTGGCTTTCGTCGCGTGTTGGCTTTCGTCGCGTGTTGGCTTTCGTCGCGTGCTGGCTTTCGTCGCGTGCGGGCTTTCGTCGCGTGCTGGCTTTCGTCGCGTGCTGGCCTTCGTCGCGTGCTGGCTCGAGGGGTGCGGAGCGTGCCGTCGGCGTGCGGCTCGAGAGGTGGTCAGCCAGCGGCCTGCGATGGCGGCACCTCGAAGAGTAGGTGGTGACCCCATCTGGCCATCGCGACAGGCCGGGCGGCGCTCCCGGCCCCGTCGAGCCACTCGCGCAGCGCGCGCCATTGGTGGTCGCGGTTGAAGAGGTCGTCGAGGTAGACGAGGGTGCCCGGCCGAAGGTGGGGGGTGAGCCACTCGAGGACGCCCCGGGTGCTGGAGTACAGGTCGCAGTCGAGGTTGACGATCAGCTGGTCGTGCTCGGGCGGATTGAAGGTCTCGAGGGTCTCGTCGAACCAGCCGACGATGAAGGACACACGGGGGTCGTCGACGGCGGGCGGCTGCCCGACCGAGAAGGCGCCCGCCGGCGCGTTGGCCTGCCAATCCTCGGGGAGGCCCTCGAAGCTGTCGAACCCGACGAAGCGCGCCGAGGGCGAGGTGAGCTTGGACGTCCAGTAGCGGAGCGTGCGGCCGCGGTAGACCCCGAACTCGAGGTAGAGCGGGCGCGACCCGCTCACCCGCCTGATGGCTTCGTCGAAGACTGCGAAGCGGTCCGGGAGGTTTGGGACCTGCCTGTGCGTGTCGGCGAGCCAGCGCCCCTGCTCGAGCCCGCCGAGGGCGTTGGCCAAGCGTGTGAGGGCCCCTGAGGAGAGATGGCGCCCGATCGCCACCAGTGCCCGACGCGGCTGGAGCGGTGCGAGTGGCTTGGCGAGTCGGCGAAGAGCGTCTCGTAATGTCATCGGCCGGCGAGCATGCCCGCGCGATCGCGGTCCTGTCGAATGCGAAGATGCAACCGGTTTGGAGCTGCAGGACATCCGGAGCGATGCACGAAGAGATGCAGAGAGGAGCTCGGGCGCGATGCGCATCGTGATCACCGGCCATGCGGGGCTGCTCGTGGAGGCCAACGGGCGAACGCTGCTGTGCGACCCGTGGTTCAACGGGGCGTACTTCGGCTCGTGGTTCCCCTTTCCCGACAACGCCGGCCTGGACCTGGAGCGGATCTCGACCCCCGACTACCTGTACATCTCGCACCTGCACAAGGACCATTTCGACGCACGGTTCCTCGCCGAGCACGTGGACAAAGCCACGACCGTCCTTCTCCCCGAGTTCCCCCTCGACGACCTCCGAGAGGCGCTCGAGGCGCTCGGCTTCTCGAATTTCGTCACCACGCGCTCAGGACGTCGGGTGGATCTGGACGGCCTGCGGGTCGCGATCGCAACGTCCACGTCGGTGGCCGACGGACCCATCGGGGACTCCGCCCTCGTCGTGGACGACGGGACCACGCGGATCCTCGACCAGAACGACTGCCATCCGCGCGACCTGAGCGCGCTGCGCGCACTCGGACCCTACGACGTCCACTTCCTCCAGTACTCGGGCGCGATCTGGTACCCGATGGTCTACCGGTGGGGCGAGGCCAGGCTGCACGAGCTCGCCGCCGACAAGCGGGTTCGACAGGGACAGCGCGCCGTGCACTACGTCCGCGAGCTCGGCGCGGCCCACGTGGTGCCCTTTGCCGGTCCGCCCGCCTTCCTGGACGACGCGCTCTTCTGGCTCAACGACCTCGACGACGACCCGGCGAGCATCTTTCAGGACCAACCGAGCTTTCTGCAGGTGCTCGAGGAGCACGGCATCGCACGCGGGTGCCTGGCGGTCGCTGGGTCCGAGATCGAGGTCTCCCCAGGCAGGTTCGAGGTCTCCCACCACCCTCCGAACGCGGACGTGGAGGCGATCTTCGCCGACAAGGAGCGCTGCCTGCGCAGCTATCAGGAGCGTCGAAGGGCGGAGATCGCCGCGGCGCTGCCGCCGCCGCCGCCGCTGACCGAGCCGGGCGAGACGGTCGCACGCGTGGCCGAGTGGTTCGAGCCGCTCCTCGCCATGGCCCCGTCGGTCCGGGCCGCGCTGGGCGGCACGATCCTCCTCGACGTCGGCCGCTTCGGCGTGGTCGTCGATCCTGCGCAGGGGCGGGTGCGCCTTGCGACGCCGGGCGACGCCGCAAGCGCCGGCCACGCGTTCTACTTCGACGAGGCGCTCTTGCGCTCGCTCGTCGACCGCCGCGTCGAGGATTGGGTCAACGAGCTCTTCTTGTCGTGCCGCTTCGAGGCGACCCGGCACGGCGAGTACAACGAGACGGTGTTCAGCTTCTTCAAGTGCCTGTCCGAACGCCGTATGGCGTACCTCGAGGCTTCGATCGAGCTCGCGACGCGCACCCACGAAAGCGGTGCTCGCGGGCCAGGGGAGCTGTGGCGCGTCGACGGCTACCTGGTGCAGCGCCGGTGCCCCCACCTGGGTGCGGACCTCTCGAAGTTCGGGCACGTCCAAGACGGGGTGCTGACGTGCGTGCTCCACGGGAACCGATACGAGCTCGCGACCGGACGCTGCCTCACCGCGGAGGGCTTGGGCCTCTTCACCATCCCGTTGGCCGAGAGGTCGGGGTCCCACACAATGGCGGATTCCGCCGACGAAAAGGCCTGACGCAGTCCTGCGTGTGCCCGCGCGCCCGAGCGTGCGCGCCCGCCGCGCTACGCGACGCCGCGAGCCTCTTCGACTCGATGGCGCCAGACGATCAGCGCTCCGAACCCGAGGGTGTAGCCGCCGAGGACCAGCCAGTGCTCCGCCCCCAGCGTCCTGCCGCTCAGCACTTCGAGCCCGAGCGAGAGGTGGTGGAAGTTCGGGAGCAGGTGTGCGGTGACCTGCAACGCTCCCGGCATGCTGGCCACCGGCGTGAAGAGGCCTCCGAAGTAGGCGAGCACGAAGAGGAGGCCGGTCACCACCGGGAAGACCGCCTCGGTGCTCACCGCGAAGCCGAGCAGGACGCCGAGCGCGGCGAACGGCAGGGCGGTCACCCACAGCAGAGCGCTCAGGCCGACCCAGGTCTGAGGCGCGAGCGACACTCCCCCGAACGTCGCGGCGACCAGCTCGACCAAGACGATGACCGGGAGGACCACGAGCATGCTCGCCGTCATCTTCACGGCGACGTACGACCAGGCGGGCAGCGGCGTCACGCGCAGCTGGCGCGCCCAGCCCCCGGCACGCTCCAGCGCCA
>JAJYGW010000322.1 GCA_021790615.1 Actinomycetes bacterium
TTGCTGGCCCCGGCAGGGTAGACCGTGAGGTAGCCGGGTGCGCTGGGCTGCACTGCCGTCACGTCGAGCACCGCGTCGAGCTCACCGGAAAGCACCCCGTCGAATCCGCTCACCTGGGCCGTGATCGTGGTGTGCGTCTGGGCGGCGTGCAGGACGAGCGCGTGGCCCGTGAAGTCGCCCGCCGCGCAGAACGCCGAGCTCGGGCAGGAGACGGAGTCGATCCCGCCGGAGTTTGGATCGGTCGCCTTCGGCGACGACCACATCGAGCCGTTCCAGGTGGCCGTACGGCTCAGTCCGTCCCCCGCAACGCAGAAGGCCGCAGATGGGCACGAGACATCGTCGAAGCCGGTCTGGGGATCGATCGCCTGTGGCGACGACCACTTGGCGCCATTCCAAGTGAGGGCCCTGCCGTAGTCATCGACCGCCGCGCAGAACGAGGCGGAAGCGCAGGATGCGTAGAGCGTTCCGGCATTGGGATCGACGAGCACCGGCGCCGTCCACGTCGAGCCGTTCCACGAGGCGACGTGGCCTCCCGCGTCGCTCATCATGCAAAACGCCGTAGACGGGCACGAGATGGAAATAGCCAAGCCCGCGGTGTCGACCGACTTCGGCGCCGTCCACGTCGAGCCGTTCCAGGTGAGGACGTTGCCGTCTTTGTCGAGCGCCACGCAGTCGTCCGGCGCCGGGCACGAAAGGTCCGCGAAGCCATCGCCGTTGGGATCGATCGATTGCGGAACCGACCAGGTCGAGCCGTTCCAGGTGAGGGTGTCGCCTTTGTTGTCGACAGTCACACACGACGTAGAAGACGTGCAGCCGACCGCGACGAGACCTTGGCCGTTTGGATCGTTCACGCTGATCGCGCTCGACCACGTCGAGCCGTTCCATGTGAAGACCTCATTATCGAAATACATCGCCATGCAGAACCTCGCCGACGGGCACGACATCGAACTGAGATCGTCGCCCAGTGCCAGGGTGTCGGGAGACGACCACGCCATCAGGGCGGACGCCGAAAGGGTGGTGAGCCCGGCATTTGCCACCGGGAGCTTCTCTGCCGCACAGAAGGACGGCGCGGGAGAGGCCGCACAGCGAGTGTCGACGACGCGCTGCGGCGCGACCGGGAAGTAGGGGTCGCCCGCGCTCGCCACCCGAGGCGCCCGCCCGGGCGGTTGGGCCACAGCGGGTGCCACCATTGCGGGCAAGGCGCCCGGCGGGCCCACGGCAGGGGCCGAGACAAGCGAGCCGGCCGCGAGCGGGACCGCTGCGACGCCCGCACCTGCACGTAGCACCCTCGACCACGCCTCACGCCTGTTCACCCTCACGCGCCCACCTCCCAAGACCTCCGGCGGGTGAACCCGCCAGAGGTCTTGACGGATTGGCGGGCAGGTGGTTACACGTCCTCCCTCACAACCAGGTCGACGAGCTCATGAGGAACGGAGACGCCGTCGATCGACAGAGCACCCCGCTGCGGAAGGCGCGGGCTGCCGCGGCGGCCCAGGTCGAGGAGCCAGTCTCGGCGAAGATGTTTGCCCGGTGGCGCGTCACGGCCGCCGCACGGAGCGAAAAAGGCTTGCGATCTCGTGGTTCAACAGGCCGCCGACGACGAGCTTGGGCACCTCCCGCGCTTGGATGTGACGCAGGTCGTCCTGTGAGCATCAGCTACCCGTCGGAATCTGATGAGCCTAGATGCCGAGAGCGGATGACGGGGATCGAACCCGCGTCACCAGCTTGGAAGGCTGGACTCATTCGGCTCGACGGTTCTGGAAACCCCCTGGGTGCAGACCAAATCTCGGGGTTTCGCTGCATCTCATGCAAAGCGTCGTGCGCGCCGCGTGCGCGAACGACGCGCGAAGTTCACAGTTTCGCGGCGTCTCGAAGCGGGATCACCGGCACCGGTTGGTTGAGCTCGGCGAGCGCCTGGGCGAGCACCTTGTCCCGCTCACGCGTGGCGTGCTGGTAGCGAAGCGCGGCTGCCGGCGACGAGTGCCCGGCCCGGTGCATGAGCTCCGCCGTGGTTGCGCCAGTGACGGCGGCAAGGGTGAGACCTGCGTGCCTGAGGTCGTGCAGGTGCAGCTCCGGCCGTCCGATCGTCGAGCGCGCACGCTTCCAGGTCTGCGTGAGCGTCGAGAGTGCCAGCGGGTGGCCTTTCTCGCCGGTGAACAGCGGCGCGTCGGGATCGGGGCCGGTGAATCGCTCCAGGTGGTTCACCAAGTCATCGACCACGTTTGGCGGGATGCTCAGCACGCGACGGCCTGCGCTCGTCTTCGGACCCTTCAGGACGGTCCCACCCGTCATCGTCACGGTACGCGATCGCTCGACGCTCACCGTCGCATGCACGAGGTCGATGTCGCGGCGCTGGAGCCCAAGCAGCTCGCCCCGGCGAAGCTGGCACCAGGCGGCAAGCAGCACCAATGCCCGTAGGCGCTCCGGCATGCCGCCCGCGAGTGCCCCGATTTCTGCCACGCTGACCACCGGACGCTCCGGCGCCTTCTCGACCGCCGCGCCCTTCACATGACACGGGCTCTTGAGGATGAGCCCGTCTGCGACGGCGGTGCGCATGATGGTCGACAGCAGACGGTACGACTTTGCAGCAGTCGACGGATGCCGAGATGCAAGCTCGGCGTGCCAACCTCTCACCTTCGACGGCGACAGCGCGGCGAGTGTCGAGTCTCCCAAGTTCGGAAGCACATGGTGAGCCAGCAAGTACGCGTATAGCTCGTTGGTGCGAACCGCGAGATCCGGTCGCCGCTCAAGCCAGGTTCGCGCGTAAGAGCCAAGCGTGACGGTGCCAGCTCGCGGGTCGATCCACGCGCCACGGCGGATGTCGGCTTCGACGGTTGAGAGATAGGCGAGAGCGTCCCCCTTCGCGGCGAACGTCTCGGACGCCGTGTGGCGGGCGCCTTCATGCCAGTATCCGGCTTGATACCGGCTGCTCGGGAGCTTGCGCACCGTCCCGAAGTGCCTTCGTCCGGCCATGTCGACTCCTCCTCGCTTTCGGGAGCTCAGCTCGGAACCCTGTACCGGGCGCAGCCGGCATGTCCGCCTACCGTAGCGACAGGCTGTCGCACTCTGGGGCGGGCGCGAAGAGCTGTGCTGGCGCGCGGAGCCAGCTCCACGCGAGCGCGCGACCCGCCGCATCTGTCTCCACCTTGTCCTCGCCACGCAGGACCCCACCGGCCGGCTCCGCTGGGCTCAGACACCGAGCGGTCCCCGCAGCGCCGAGACCCGGTTCGCCTCGACGTAGGCCCAGAGCCCCTCGGGGTCGAAACGCACGCAGCGCCCGATCTTCACACCGGGGAGCTGGCGGGTGAACCAGAGGTGGCGCACGAGCCGGGGCGTCACCCCGAGGATCTCCGCCGCCTCGGCCCACCCGACGAGGTGACGCGCCGGCCCCGGACGACCGGCGACGGCTTCGTCACAGCCTCCCCCCCGCTGCTCTGCGCGGGCTGGCATCGGGTGGTCCTTGTCCGGGCTTCGGGGCCATCCACGTCGCTGCTCCCCGCCCGACAGGGCCGGAGCCGACCCGTCGCCATGCAGGCTAGGGGCGCGGGGTGAGCCCAGCGCTGCGACCTCGCCGGCGTCGACGATGGCGAGGCGGTGCGCGCCTCGCGAGGAGTCGCCGGTTTGGGCGCCTCTCCGATCAGGTCTCTGCTGGCGACCGGCGGGCGTCCCGGTGCGGTCGGCCGGCTCCCAGGTGGCACGAGCGCTTCCTGCGGGGCTCGTGCCGTCTGCAGCTGGCAGGAGCTGGCAACCCGGGTCGCACACCGCGAGTTCAGCTGCGTCGGGGTCAAAGAGGGTCGGCGCGTCCTCGGCGACGTTCCGGTAGTGTCGGCTCCCGGACCGAGAGGCGTGCACTCGGCGCGGCCTGTCGTCTGCGCTCCGGCCGGCTACCGGGCGGGAAGCCGCCGTGGTCTCGTCCGTAGGGCCGCCGGTCCCGCGTGCGGCGCCGGCGACGGTCATCTGCATGGTGTCGGGTGAAGGTCTCACACCTTTCCCATGGTTCCCCGCGCTTCCTGAATGGCATGAAGGGGGCCCTGCCTCGGTGCAAAGGTCGGCTCGGGTTGAAGTGCAGCAGGGCCTCCTCCGGTGACAACGTGGGTTCTTGTT
>JAJYGW010000079.1 GCA_021790615.1 Actinomycetes bacterium
GGGGCGGGCCGGAGAGACCGCCGAGCGGGAGGGAGAGACCGCCGGGGCGGGCCGGAGAGACCTCCGAGCGGGCCGGTGAGACGGCCCCCGATCGTCGAAAGTCCCGGTCCACACGGGGCTGGACCGCAGCGCACTCGGCACCGCTCCGCTCGCGGGGGAGCTTGCGGCCGAGACCGCCTAGGCTCTCGCCTGCGGCCAGGCCCTCTCGCCGCCCCCCGACGATGCCCCAGCGAGACGACCTCCGCAACGTGGCGATCGTGGCGCACGTCGACCACGGCAAGACCACGCTCATCGACGCTCTGCTCCGCCAGAGCGGCGCGTTTCGCGCCAACCAAGTGCTCGCCGAGCGGGTCATGGACTCGATGGACCTCGAGCGCGAGAAGGGCATCACGATCCTCGCCAAGCAGACCGCCGTGCACCATCGTGGCGTGAAGGTCAACATCGTCGACACGCCCGGCCACGCCGACTTCGGCGGGGAGGTGGAGCGTGCGCTCGCGATGGTCGACGGGGCGATCCTGCTCGTGGACGCCGCCGAGGGACCGCTCCCCCAGACGCGCTTCGTGGTGCGCAAGGCGCTCGCTGCGAAGCTTCCGATCATCGTGGTGCTGAACAAGATGGACCGCGCCGACGCCCGCCCGGCCGAGGTCCTCGAGGCCGTCTACGAGCTCTTCCTCGACTCCGACGCCGACGACGCCCAGTTCGACTTCCCGGTCCTCTACGCGTGTGGTCGGGCCGGCTGGGCCTCCACGTCACCCGCCGTGGCCGAGGCCACCGCCGGCGACCTCTCGGTGCTGCTCGACACCGTCCTCGAGCGCGTCCCGCCCCCGCACTGGGAGCCGGACCAACCCCTCCAGGCCCTCGTGACGAACCTCGACGCCTCCCCCTACCTCGGAAGGCTCGCCCTGTGCCGGGTCGTTTCGGGCACGCTTCGTCGCGGACAGCCCGTGGCCTGGTGCCGGCGGGACGGCCGGGTCGTCGCAACGAAGCTGACCGAAGTGCTGGTCACGGAGGCACTCGATCGCGTCCCGGTAGCCGAGGCCGGGCCGGGAGAGCTGGTCGCCGTCGCCGGTATCGATGAGATCACCGTCGGCGAGACGCTCGCAGCGCCGGACGACCCGCGCCCGCTCCCCACCCTGGCGATCGACGAACCGTCCCTCTCCGTGACGATCGGCGTGAACTCCTCGCCCCTCGCCGGCACCGAGGGGACCCGCCTCACGGCACGCATGGTGAAGGCCAGGCTCGACGCGGAGTGCATCGGCAACGTCTCGGTGAAGGTGCTCCCCACGGAGCGCAGCGACGCCTGGGAGGTCCAGGGCCGGGGCGAGCTCGCCCTCGCGGTCCTGATCGAGCTCATGCGCCGGGAGGGCTTCGAGCTCACGATCGGCAAGCCCCAGCCCGTGACCAAGCTGGTCGACGGGGTGCGCCACGAGCCCGTCGAGCGAGTCGAGGTGGACGTCCCCGAGGAGCACCTGGGCGCCGTGACACAGGTGCTCTCCGAGCGGCGGGGCCGGTGCCGTCAGGTCGTGAACCACGGAACCGGCTGGGTCCGGATGGAGTGGCTGGTCCCCGCTCGGGGGCTCGTCGGCGTCCGCACCGAGCTGCTGACGCAGACCCGGGGCACCGTCGTCCTCCACCATGCCTTCGAGGCATTCGAGCCGTGGGCGGGCGAGCTGCGGGCGCGACGCAGCGGGAGTCTCGTCGCAGATCGCCGCGGGGTCACCACGACCTACGCGTTGCTCGCCCTGGAGCCGCGCGGCACGCTCTTCGTCGGCCCGGCGGAGCAGGTCTACGAGGGCATGGTCGTGGGAGAGAGCAGCCGGGGGGAGGACATCGACGTGAACCCCACCCGGGAGAAGAAGCTGACCAACATGCGGTCCTCGACGGCGGAGGAGCTCGTCCGGCTCACGCCGCCTCGACGGCTCACGCTGGAGGCGGCCCTCGAGCTCATCGCCGACGACGAGGTCGTGGAGGCGACGCCTGGGTCCGTCCGCATCCGCAAGGCCGTGCTCGATCAGGCCCTCCGCGGCCGAACACGGGCTCGGGCAAAGGCGGCTGCGGGCTGACGGGCTCGGGGAACGCCGGCGAGGAGGCGACGATGCGGCTACTGGTGACGGGCGGTGCGGGGTTCATCGGCGCGAACTTCGTCCACCTCGTCCTTCGAGAGCACCCCGAGCACGAGGTGACCGTCCTCGACGCGCTCACCTATGCCGGGCGGCGGGAGAACCTGGAAGGAGTCGCAGGGTCGTTTCGCTTCGTCGAAGGGTCGGTGTGCGACGGGGGGCTGGTGGACGACCTCGTCGGCGCGACGGACGCGGTGGTCCACTTCGCCGCCGAGTCCCACAACGACAACTCCTTCTTGCACCCGGTGTCGTTCGTCGAGACGAACACGCTCGGCACGGCGGTCCTCCTCGACGCAGCTCGGCGACACGGCACCCGCTTCCACCACGTCTCGACCGACGAGGTCTACGGGGAGCTGCCCCTCGAGGGCGGCGAGCGCTTCCGACCCGACACCCCCCTCGCACCGACGTCGTTCTACTCCGCATCCAAAGCCGGGGCGGACCTGCTCGTCCGGGCCGCCGCCCGGCAGTTCGGCGTGGCCACAACCCTCTCGAACTGCTCCAACAACTACGGCCCCTACCAGCACGTCGAGAAGTTCATCCCCCGCCAGATCACGAACATCCTCGACGGGAAACGGCCCAAGCTCTACGGGGACGGCCGCAACGTCCGGGACTGGATCCACGTGGAGGACCACAACCGAGCTGTCCTCGCGGTCCTCGAGCAGGGCCGTGTCGGCGAGACCTACCTGATCGGCGCCAACGGCGAGCGCTCCAACCGAGAGGTGCTCGCGGCGATCCTCGAGGTGATGGGCAAGGAGCCGGACTTCTTCGAGCACGTGGCGGACCGGCCCGGTCACGACCTCCGGTATGCGATCGACGCCACCAAGATCCGAGACGAGCTGGGCTGGACACCGCGCTACGAGGACTTCCGCACCGGCCTCGCTGCCACGGTGGCGTGGTACGAGGCGAACGAGGCCTGGTGGCGCCCGGAGAAGCGCGAGACCGAGGCGCGCTACCAGACGCTCGGGCGCTGACTCGAGGATCCAGGCGGCCGGTTGCGGTGGCGGCTGGGGCGAGCGAGGACGAATCGGCGGGCGCGGTGGCCCGGCCCAGGAGCCCCCGGAGCTGGCCCGACGAGCCGGCGCCCGGCGCTCAGCGCTGCGGGTCCGGGGCGCGCACCAACACGACCGGGCAGCTCGCGTCCTCGAGCGCGCCGGGCCGGACCCAGCCGAGCAGCGCACGACCGAGGCGGCCCTTCGGCGTCGTCCCGATGACCAGCAGATCCGCACCTTCCGAGGCACGAACCAGCACGTCGGCGACCCCACCGGAGCGTGCGAGGGAGACGACGTCCACCCAAGCGGGTCCGAGCTCCTCCGCGAGCACCTCGGCCAGACGCTGTTGCGCGTCCTCGCGCGCGGCGCGAGCCTTCCGCTCCCGTGCGTTCATGAACTCGGGGCGTTCATCTGGCCCAGGCTCGTCGCCGGGCGCCGCCGTCACGGCGACGAGCGTCCCGCCCGCGAGCCGGACGTAGTCCGCGGCCCAGTGCAACGCCTTGCGGGCCGACGCCGAGGGGTCCACCCCCACCACGACGTGGGGCCGCGAACGGCCTGCCGCCGCGGCTGCCGCCGTCCCTCCGATCGGTCGGACGTCTCGGACCTGGTCCGACCCCGGCTCCACACCCGGACGCTCGCCGCCTGGGGCTACCCCCACCACGGTCTTACCTCCCCCGCCATAACCAGAGCGTACTCTCGCCAGCGCGGCCGAGGCGGGGACCTGCTAGGAACGATGGTCGGGGATCGCACCACCCGGTGGATCTCCCGTTGGTGCGAGTGCGACCAGGCGAGACGGAGGAGAGACGTGGACGAGGTGCTCGACAGGATGACGCGAGAGCGGCTGGCGAAGACCTTTGCCGCCGACGAACGGGCACGCCTCCTGCAGAACGCCGTCGTGAAGAACGGCGCAGACGCCGTGGCGCTCGACCACGACATCGTCACCTCGAGCGGCCACACCTTCTCCCACCACCTCACCGATCGGAAGGTGA
>JAJYGW010000027.1 GCA_021790615.1 Actinomycetes bacterium
GGAGCCGAAGTCGATCGCGAGATCGGAGCTCACTGGTCGTCGCCACCCACGCAGGCATCGTAGGCGGAGAGCGGCCGCAGCCGACCTCCGCCCGGCCGTTGTTGGGGATATCCTCCTGCGCCGTGGCAGCGTTCGCCGACGGCTTCGACGACTTCCCCGACGAGGACCCCCTCGCGCCGCCGTTGCCGGCCGAAGACAGGCTGTGGCGCCACCCGTCCGAGCTGGGCTCGCTCGGCAGCTCCCTTCCGCTCGACCCGATCACGGTCCGGCGCCGTTGGCTCGCCAGCCAGCCGTCGAGAGCGAGCGCATGGACGGCCGGGCTCGTCGGAGCCCTGCTCGCAACGGGGCTCGTGGCACTCGGGACGCACCTCGCATCTGCAATCACGGCAAGGCCTGGCCAAAGCGGGGTGGAGCTGCTCACAACCCCTGCTGGCGCCTCCGCCACACCCTCGGCAGCGAGCGGCCGGCACCCTGTCGAGGCCATCGGCACGACCCTCGCGACCGACATCGCCGCCGCCGGCAGGGCGGTGTTCTACGTCGACGTCACCCGGCAAGGGACACGCAGCCGGACCCTTGGCATCGGTATCGGCGCGAGCGGGATGCTCCTCGCCCCTGCGGCACAGATAGCCGGAGCCACGAGCATCGTCGTGGTGCTCCCGGACGGCGCTTCCTACGTCGGTGACGTCGTCGGAACCGACTTCGCCCCTCGGGCCGCGTCGAGCGGCCTGGCGCTCCTCCACGTGAACGGCGTCACCGACCTCCCGGTCGCACCCCTCTCAACGGCGCCGATGACAGCGCAGCAGGTCCTCGCCGTCGCCGTGAGCGGACCAGGCGGCTCGAGCTTCTCGGTCGGCTCGGTCGCCACCACTCCCCGCAGCGCGCCGGCCGGCAGCACGGTTCTCGTCGACGCGATGTCGACCGACCTCCCGACGGCCGCAGCCCCGCCCGGCAGCATGCTGCTGGGCGCGGACGGGCGCGTCCTCGGCATCGTGACCGGCTCGTCGGGAGGCAAGGCGCTGGCAACACCCGCCTGGATCGCGACGGACGTAGCGGCAAAGCTCGCCTCTGAGGGAGCTGTCGTCCACGGATGGCTAGGGATCGAGGGCACGACGGCCGGCCGTGCCGGCGGCGGTGTGACCGTGGGAGCAGTCGCCCGCTCCAGCGCCGCGAGCACGGTCAGGCTGCGGCGCGGCGATGTCATCGTCTCGGTGGACGGCCGCTCCGTCACCAGCATGGCGCAGCTGCAAGGCCTGCTCTACCTGTCGAGACCGGGCCAGCGGCTGTCCGTGGGTGTCGTGCGTGACGGGCACCCGGTGGTGTTGCGCGTCTCCCTCGAGGGAGAGCAGCACGGCTGAGCCGCGCCTGCATGTCCGGCCATTCACGGCGGGACGCGCCTAGATTCGTGTCATGGCTCCCGACATCCCCCCCGGCATGGGTGGCTTCTTCCAGGGGATGATCGGCGACCTGCTCCGCATGCTCAAGACGGACTCACCACTCCAGTGGGACCTCGCGCTCCAGCTCGCGCAAACTGTCGCCGCCGAGGGTCAGGCGGAGGGCAACGTCGACCCCTCCGAGCGGATCTGCCTCGAAGGTCTCATCGGCGTAGCCGAGCTGCACGTCGCCGACGTCACCGGGATGACGACCTCGCCAGGAGGGCGACCCCTGTCGATCGTGACCACAGGACGCGCAGAGTGGGCACGACGCAGCCTCGAGGGCTGGAGGCCGGTCATCGAGCAGATCGCCGCCGCGCTCGTGCCGCGCGACGCCGGGGCCGCTGCGAACGGGCCCGGCGCGACGGAGGATCTCCTCGCCAGCGAGGAGAGTGGTGACGAGGCACTGGCTGCCTTCCTCGGTCGATGGACGAGCGCAGTCGCTCCGGCGATGATCGCTATGCAGGTCGGCTCGGTCGTCGGCCATCTCGCGCAGCGCGCGCTCGGCCAGTACGACCTACCGCTTCCCCGCCGGGACGACGGCGAGATCCTCGTGGTGCCTTCCAACGCCACCCAGTTCGCCGAGGACTGGAGCCTGCCGCCGGCCGACGTTGCCCTGTGGCTTTGCGTACGAGACGTCGCGGTGCATGCCGTGCTGACCCGTCCCCATGTACGGTCCCGGCTCGAATCGCTTCTCAGGCGCCAGGCCACGGGCTTCCGGCCCGACCCGACGGCGCTCGAGGAGCGCCTCGGCCAGGCGGCGGCCGGCGGGATGCCGGATCTCGGCGACCTGACACGCCTCCTCGGCGACCCCGGCACCTTCGGCGAGCTGGACGACAGCCCCGAGCTCCGCCAGGTGCGCGCGGAGCTCTCGGCGCTGAGCTCCGCTGTCGAGGGCTACGCAGAATGGGTGACGGACACCGTCGCCGCGCGGTCCATCGGCGCCCGCAGTGCGATCCGGGAGGCGCTGCGTCGCAGGCGCGTCGAGCGCGGCGACGAGGAGCGCGTCGCAGAGTCGCTCTTCGGCCTCCACCTCGACCAGGATGCCGTCGACCGGGGGGAGTCCTTCGTCCGCGGGATTCTCGAGCGCGGAGGTGAGGCGGAGCTCATGAAGCTATGGCGCGACGAGCGCAATCTCCCGACGCCGGCCGAGCTCGACGCTCCCGGGCTGTGGATCGAGAGGGTGAACCTCCCGGCTCTCGGAGACGGCGGGGGCGAGCCGACCGAACACTGAGCACCTGGACGCTCTTCAGGCCCCGGTGGCGGCATCTTCCTCGGGGATGCCGAGATCCCATTCGAGGAGGAGGTTCTCGCGCTCGGCGTCACGTACGACACGCTCGCGGTTCCGGCGGAACTGCGGGTCGTGGGGAGGCAGCAGGACGAGGCGCGCGAGAGCCCGCTCGCGGAACGCCTCGACGACCGCTCGCTCGCCGAATTGGGAGTCCACCTCCCAGTGCGGTGCCACCGGTCCGAGGTAGACGACGCGCACGTGGCCCCGCGGGGGCTCGCTCGGCGCCGCAGCCTCACCGGGGGTGATCGTCGTCATAGGGAAGCTCCTTGGTCGCGGCGCCCGAGCCGGGCACGACCTTCCCACTGTACCGGCGGGGCCCGCGCACGGCCGGCGCCACCGTCACTGTGCGCTCGCTGGCCGTGCGCTCGGTGTTAACTGCGTGCTAACAGCCTGTTCACAGGAACCGGGTGTAGCCTCGCAACATTGCAGGTAGCAGGCTCGGTGTCGTTGCCTGAGGAGGGTGGTGCGATGGATACGGTGTGGATGGCAGAAGGCAAGTGCCGGGAGCTCCCACCGGAGACGTTCTTTCCGAGCGACGGCGTGGGCGTCGAGGTCGCACGGCGCATCTGCGCGGACTGCCCGGTCAAGGCGCAGTGCCTCGAGTACGCGATGGAGAACCACATCGACCACGGCGTCTGGGGCGGTACGTCCGAGCGGGAGCGCCGGCGCATCGCGCGCCAGCGCCGTCACCTCAGCCTGCACAGCTCGCGCTGAAGCGACCTGGCGATCGCATCGTGATCAGTCGTATCCTGCACATCGGGGCACCCGCGAGCCCAGTCCTTACGCAGTAGCCGTACCCGTCGTGCTCGAAGCGGTCGTCAACGTCGCCGAAGGCTCCCGCGCCGGGGTCGTCCGGAGTCTGGCAGAGTCCGCTGGCCCCTCCCTTCTCGACGTCCACAGCGACGCGTGGCACAACCGCTCGGTGCTCACGATCGCGGGCGCCGACCTCGAAAGCTCCGTCCGCGCCTTGGCAACCGCGGTCGTCGCGACCTTGGATATACGCGTCCACGAGGGTGCGCACCCGCGCCTCGGCGTGCTCGACGTCGTCCCGTTCGTCCCGATCCGAGATCCGTGCCACCCCGACGTCTCGGGCGAGCTCACCGAGGCGCTGGCGGCACGCGACTCCTTCGCCGCGTGGGCCGGCGAGGTCCTCGGACTGCCCTGCTTTCTCTACGGACCGGATCGATCCCTGCCTGAGATCCGCCGGGGTGCGTTCGCGACCGTCGTGCCGGACACCGGCCCTCGGCGCCCGCACCCGTCCGCTCCGCCCTCCCCGATGCCCGCGCCCGCAGGCTCAACCCTCACCGGCGTCCGACTCGGGGCGTGCACCGGGGGCGGCGGCGATGTCGGCCGGGGGCGGGAG
>JAJYGW010000188.1 GCA_021790615.1 Actinomycetes bacterium
GGCGAACCCCCATGAACTCTCCCGGCCCTCGCATCCGGAGGTCCTCTTCCGCCACACGGAAACCGTCCGAATGGGCCTCAAGGATCTCGAGCCGCCGGCGGCCCTCCGGGCCCGTCCCAGCTCCCGCGTCCGTCCCGTCGAGCTCTCCGTCCAGCCGCTCCGGACGCTGCGGTCCGTCCGTTCCGCGTGCCGCGCCTGCGACGCTGCTACGCGATGCGCCCAGAGACGCTCCGGAGCCGGCTCGGCGTCCGGTCCACCTTCGCGAGCGCCACCCGTCCGGTGCGCTGGAGCTCGATGATGCCATAGCTGCGCACCAGGTCCTCGAAGTCGTCGAGGCGGCTCGGTGTGTCGGACACCGACACCGTGAGCTGCTCCGCGCCGACGTCCACGATCGCCCCGCCGAACAGGTCCACCAGCTCGATGACCTGGCTGCGTCGCTCCGGGGGCGCCGAGACGGTCGCGAGCAACAGCTCCCGCTCGACGGCGTCCACCGGGTCGAGCTCGGTGATCTTGAGCACGTTCACGAGCTTGTGCAGCTGCTTGGTGATCTGCTCGAGCGGGGTGGACTCGACGTCCACGACGACGGTGATGCGACTGAAGCGCGCGTCGTCGGTCGGTGCGACGGCGAGGGAGAAGATGTTGTAGCCCCGGCGCGAGAAGAGCGCCGCCACGCGGGAGAGCACCCCCGCCCGGTTCTCGACGAGCACCGAGAGGATGTGGTGGCGGGCGCTCGGGCGGCGCTCGGCCATCAGTGCCCCCCCTCGCCCATGCCGGGCCCGACGACGATGTCGTCGTTCGAGTGCCCTGCCGGGACCATCGGGTAGACCATCTCGGCCGAATCGGTCCGGAAGTCGATCACCACCGGGCGGTCGTCGATCTCGTTGGCCTTCTCGATCGCCACGTCGACCTCGCCGGGGTCCTCGACACGCAGTCCCACGCAGCCCATCGCCTCGGCCCAGCGCACGTAGTCCGGCAGGTCGGGGGAGAGGTAGACCTCGCTGTAGCGCTGGTCGTAGAACATCTCCTGCCACTGGCGGACCATGCCGAGGTAGGCGTTGTTCAGGATGGCGACCTTGACCGGGATCCGCTCGGCGGTCGCCGTGACGAGCTCCTGTGCGGTCATCTGGAAGCAGCCGTCCCCGTCGATCGCCCAGACCATCGAGCCCGGCCGGCCGACCTTCGCGCCGATCGCGGCCGGCACGGCGAAGCCCATGGTCCCGAGGCCCCCGGAGTTGACCCAGGTGCGGGGGTGGTCGAAGCGCCAGTACTGGCTCGCCCACATCTGGTGCTGGCCGACCCCCGAGACCACGATGGTGTCGTCCGGGGTCAGGTCGCGCAGGCGCTCGATCACGAACTGGGGCTTGAGCGGCCCGTCCGCCACCTGCTCGTAGCGCAGCGGATAGCGCTCCTGCCAGGCACGCAGCGTCGCAATCCAAGGCGCGAGATCGACTGGGGCGCGCCCGTCGTCGTCCCGCTGCGCACGCTCGGCACGCAGCGCTACCACGAGGTCCTCGATGACGCTTCGGGCGTCGCCGACGATCGGCACGTCTGCCCGGCGCACCTTCGAGAGCTCCGCGGGGTCGATGTCGACGTGGACGACCTTGGCCCGGGGTGCGAACGCGTCCACCTTGCCCGTCACCCGGTCGTCGAAGCGGGTCCCGAGTGCCACGAGCAGGTCCGCCTGCTGCAACGCCGTGACGGCGGTGTAGTTGCCGTGCATGCCCGGCATCCCGAGACAGAGCGGGTGGGAGTCCGGGAAGCAGCCTCGCGCCATGAGCGTCGTCACCACCGGCGCGCCGGTGAGCGCGACCAGCTCGGCGAGCGCAGCACTCGCCTCGGCCTTCAGGATCCCCCCGCCGGCGTAGATGACGGGCCGTTCGGCGTCCGCGAGCAGCCGTGCCGCCTCGCGGATCATCCGCGGGTGTCCCGTGAGGTTCGGCCGGTAGCCGGGCAGCCCGGCCGAGGGGTCGTCCGGCCAGTACCACTCCATCGTGGCGTTCGAGACGTCCTTCGGCACGTCGATGAGGACCGGGCCGGGGCGGCCGGTCGTCGCGACGTGGAACGCCTCGGCGACGATCCGCGGGAGATCGGCTGCGTCAGTCACGAGCCAGTTGTGCTTCGTGATGGCCATCGTGATCCCCGTCGTGTCGCACTCCTGGAAGGCGTCCGTGCCGATCGAGCCCGTGCCCACCTGTCCGGTGACCACCACGAGCGGGACCGAGTCCATGTAGGCGTCGGCGAGCGGCGTCACGATGTTCGTGGCGGCGGGCCCCGACGTGACCATGGCGACCCCGGCGCGCCCGGTCACCTGCGCGTAGCCCTCGGCGGCGTGGCCAGCCCCCTGCTCGTGGCGGACCAGGATGTGACGGATCGGCGAGTCGAGGATCGGGTCGTAGACGGGAAGGATCGCGCCGCCGGGCAGGCCGAAGATGACCTCGACTCCCTCGGTCTCCAGGCTCTTGATCAGCGCTTGGGCTCCGGTCAGCTCCATCGGTGGCTCCTCGTTCGATTCGGTGTCGGGTCTGGGTCTCGGGTCGGGCTGGTGAGAGGTTCGGTTGGCAGGTGCTCGGGGGCTCGGTGCTCGGACCGGCGATCTCGGCGGCACTGCCGGGCTCGCGGGATCGGACTGCTCCCTCGCGCACCGGCGACGTCACCGACCCCCGGAAACGAAACGACCTCCCCGAGGGGAGGTCGAGCGCGCGTGGGTGTGGGCGCGCTCAGGTACGGAGTACGAGGAGGAGTCGGGTGGGGATCATCGAGTCGATTCTGGCAGGCAGATCCTCCGCGCGCAACTCGCCCGGCGCGCCTCGTGCAGCGCAGCCGTTGCAGCGAGGTGCGCACGGTTGCACCCCGAGGCCCGAGGCTCGGGGTCCGACGAGATCGTCCGACCGGCTCCGCTGCCGCTCAGCACCCGACGGATGCGACGAGCGCTCGACAGACCTCGGCGAGCCGGATCGGGGAGAGCGCCGTCACTCGTCGCCGGAATGCCACTCGGGGCAGCGTGTGGAGGTTGTCGAGGTTGACCACGCAGTCCGTCGGCGTGCCGTCCTCTGCAGCGGTCAGGACGACCTCCGATCGCAGGCCCCGCCTCGTTCGGGTGAGCGCAGCGACGACCGGCGCACCGATCCGGTCCGCGACCGGATCGCGGGTCAGGACCAGGACGGGGCGATCCCCGCCGGGCGTCGCCGCGAACCAGATGTCGCCATGGCGCATGGGGCTCAGCGCCTGCTTCCGGCCCAGTCCGACCAGTCCTCGGCCGGCCCCCAGTCGGAAACGCCGGCCAGCTCGAGCTCGCCCGCGCTGAGGGGGTGCTCGGCCCAGGCACGGGCATCGGCCTCACTCGCCAGCTCGTCCAGGCGGCGGCGCACCGCCTCGCGAACGAGCGTCGACACGTCGACTTCGAGCCGTGCCGCCCACTCTCGGACCCGACCGGCCTCCGCGTCGTCGAGTCGGAAGCTGAGCATCGTCATACACCCACCGTAGCCCGTCAGACAGCCGGCACCCGCAGGGAGCGACGCGGGGCGCGAGCGCCGGCCTGCCGCGCATCCGCCGTCCCGGCCCTACCCGGCAGTGGCCCCGCGCGCGCGGCGCGGGCTGGATCCCCCGCCTTCGGACGCGAGCGCGCGTTACGGCTCGGTGACCGCCCCCCGCTCCGCCCCCGTGGCGAGGCGCGCGAACTTGGCAAGCACGCCGTGGGTGTACCGGGGTGGCGGGAGCTTCCAGGCGGCCCGGCGGCGCTCCAGCTCAGCCGGGTCGACGAGCAGGTCCAACCGGCGGCTCGGCACGTCGAGGAGGATCCGGTCGCCGTCCTCCACCAACCCGATCGGACCGCCCACGGCCGCTTCGGGCGCGACGTGGCCGACGCAGAAGCCGTGCGTCCCGCCCGAGAAGCGCCCGTCGGTCACGAGGGCGGCGTCCGCGCCCCGGCCCGCCCCCTTCATCGCGCCGGTCGCCGCCAGCATCTCGCGCATCCCCGGGCCGCCCTTCGGCCCCTCGTAGCGGATGACGAGCACCGTCCCCGGCTCGATGTCGCCGGCCAGGATGGCCGCCATCGCCCCGTCCTCGCCGTCGAACACCC
>JAJYGW010000214.1 GCA_021790615.1 Actinomycetes bacterium
GAGAGTTGAGGCCATGAGCGACATCCCCGCACCCGACGGCTCGAGCCCCAAGCGCCAGCGCTTCGACGGCCCCCCGCCGATGATCATCGACCCGCAGCGGCGCTACACCGCGACCATCGAGACGTCCAAGGGGACGATCGTCGCCGAGCTCGACGCTGCGGGCGCCCCCGCCACCGTCAACAACTTCGTGTTCCTCGCGCGCTGGCACTACTTCGACGGGATCGTCTTCCACCGCATCATCCCGGGCTTCGTGATCCAAGGAGGCGACCCCGAGGGCACCGGTCGCGGCGGGCCGGGGTACCGCTTCGCCGACGAGCTGCCGAAGCCTGGGCGCTACCAGGTCGGCTCCTTGGCGATGGCCAACTCGGGGCCGAACACGAACGGCAGCCAGTTCTTCATCGTGAGCGGCCCCGACGGCGTGAGGCTGCCGCCCCAGTACTCGCTCTTCGGCTCCGTGGTGCGCGGAGGGGACGTCGTCGAGGCGATCGACGCCGTGGGCTCGCGCTCGGGTGCGCCGACCGAGCGGGTGGTCATCGAATCGGTCGGCATCGCAGAGCACGAGTAGCAGTTCAGCCGGCCCCCCACGGTCCGGCCAGGGCGGCGAGGCCCTGGGCGGCAGGATGCCCGTCCACGAAGACCTCCGGTTCGCCTCGACCGGCCACCCGCCACGTTCCGCCAGGCTCGAGGAGGACCGCGGTGCAACCCGGGATCCCGACGACCGGCACGCCTGCGGGGGCCAGCAGGACCGAGCGGTGGAGCTTCTCGCCATGGGCGTCGTCGTGCGGACCGCCCCCCAAGGGCACGACGACGACGCCGGAGAGGATCCCGAGCCCGACGGTGAGCGCGCCGCCGCGCGGGTCGGCCATGGGATCGGAGAGGACGCGCGCCCCGGCCCCTGAGCCGGCGACCACCGCGCCGTCGCTCCATGCGGCCCTGAGTGCTTCGAGCACCTTGGAGTCCTTCAGCACCGAGCGCAGGTGCAGGGGCGAGCCGTCACTCAGGTAGACGAACCGGGCGGAGCGGACGATCGCCGCCGCGCCGTCGTCCTGCGCGTCGGCGCGGCTCGTGACCATGAGCCCCTCCACCTCCGCGCCCCACTGTGCGAACCATTCGGCGGCAGCCAGCACACGCCGCTCCGGCCGCTCGAACGCGGCCGCGGTCGGGAGCACCACGACCCGCCCGCTCTCCGCTGCGGCAAGGAGCTCCGCGTCGAACCCGCAGCCCGACGTCCACTCCCCGCCTCCCACGAGCGCCAGCACCCCCCGGCTCATCCGGACATCACCATGCCCCACACCATTCCACACGCCGCAGGGCTGCGACAGGCTCGACGGCGCCCCGAGCGCCGCACCGCGCATCGCCCTACGATCACTGCGGTGGAGCACACCGAGGGCCCCTACGCCGACGCGCGCCGGTCGGCGAGCGCGCTCGCGGCCGCGACCGGCGTCGACCGCCACGACGCGGCCGTCGTCCTGGGCTCGGGCTGGGCGCAGGCGGCCCAAGAGATCGGCCCGACCTGCGTCGAGATCCCCGTGCGCGAGCTCGTCGGGTTCCCGGCGCCCACCGTTGCCGGCCACCGCGGCACGGTCTGCTCGGTGAGGGTCGGCGAACGCCGGATCCTCGTGCTCGCCGGGCGCGTCCATCTCTACGAGGGTCATGCACCCGCCGCCGTGGTGCACGGCGTACGAACCGCTGCCGCTGCGGGGTGCCGCGCCATCGTGCTCACCAATGCGGCAGGCGCGATCAACCCGTCCTACGACGTCGGGCAGCTCGTGCTGATCCGCGACCACCTCAACCTCACCGGGTCCTCGCCCCTGGAGGGGCCACCCCCACCCCCTGGGTACGGCCCGCCGTTCGTGGACCTCACCGGCCTCTACAGCCCGCGACTGCGAGCGGTGGCGCGGGCCGTGGATCCGACGCTCGAAGAGGGGGTCTACGCAGGCCTGCGCGGGCCGCACTTCGAGACGCCGGCCGAGATCGCGATGCTCACGTCCAACGGGGCGGACCTCGTCGGGATGTCGACGGTGCTCGAGGCGATCGCCGCACGGCATCTCGGGCTCGAGGTGCTCGGCGTCTCGCTCGTCACCAACGCGGCCGCCGGGAGGACCGCCGCACCGCTCGACCACGCAGAGGTGATCGCGGCCGGCGAGGCTGCGGCGGCGGGCATCGGGCGCCTGCTCGCCGCCACGACGTCGACCCTGTGAGCACACTGCGCTCGGCGGCCCGGGCGTGGGCAGCCCAGGATCCCGACGACGCGGACCGTGCCGAGATCGAGCGCCTGCTCGCGGACCCGTCGCCTGCTGCGCACGCCGCATTGGAGGACCGCTTCGCGGGCCGCCTCCACTTCGGGACCGCCGGATTGCGCGGCGCGCTCGGTGCGGGGCCGAACCGGATGAACCGGGCAGTCGTGCGCCAGACCACCGCGGCCCTCGCTCGCTGGCTCGACCAGCACCGGCCCGAGGCTCGCCACGCGGGCGTGGTCGTGGGGAGCGACGCCCGGCACCGGTCGAGGCAGCTCGCCGACGAGGTGGGCGCGGTGCTCGCCGGCCACGGGATCCGCGTGCATCGGCTGCCCGATCGCAGTCCCACGCCGCTGCTCGCCTTCGCCGTCCGCCACATCGGGGCTGCGGCGGGGGTGATGATCACGGCGAGCCACAACCCGCCGCAGGACAACGGCTACAAGCTCTATCTCGGTGACGGCGCCCAGATCGTGCCGCCGGTCGACGCAGAGATCGAAGCGCTCGGCGAGCGGGTCGGCCCGCTCTCCGAGGTGCACGTCGCCGGCCCGTCCAGCCCGCTCCTCCTGCCCGTCGCAGAAGAGGTGTCCGAGGCGTACCTGCGTGCGGTCGTCGGGTCCGTCCCCGAAGGGCTCGACCCGCCGACGCCCCTCTCGGTCGTCTACACCGCCATGCACGGGGTCGCCGGTGAGCTCTTCCTCGAGGCGCTCAGCCTCGCGGGCCACCCGCGCCCGTCGGTCGTCGCTGCGCAGCAGACACCGGATCCCGACTTCCCCACCCTCGCCTCCCCCAACCCCGAGGAGCCCGGCGCGCTCGACCTCGCCTTCGGCGAGGCACGGCGGATCGGCGCAGACCTCGTCCTCGCCAGCGACCCCGACGGCGACCGTCTCGCAGCGGCGGTGCCCGACACCACTGCGCCGGGTGGATGGCGCCGGCTGAGCGGCGACGAGGTCGGAGTGGCGCTGGGCGCGTTCGTGCTCGATCACCTGCGCGCCGGCTGGCGCCCGCCGATGGACGCCGGAGAGCCCCCCCTGGTCGCGGCATCGATCGTCTCGTCGAGCATGCTCGCCAAGATGGCCGCCGCGTCCGGCGTGCCCTACGTCGCCACGCTCACCGGGTTCAAGTGGATCGTTCGAGCGGTCGACGCGCTGCCGGGAAGCCGCCTGGCCTTCGGCTACGAAGAAGCCCTCGGCTACGTCATCGGCGACGCGCTACGCGACAAGGACGGCATCCTCGCCGGGCTTGCGTTCCTCGCGATGGCCGGTGACCTCCGGGCCCGAGGGACGTCGATCGACGCGCACCTCCTCACGCTCATGCGCCGCTACGGCGTCCACCGGACGTCGCAGCGCTCGATCGCGACCCGCGACCCGGCAGGGTGGATGGCGGGCCTGCGAGCCCGGCCGCCCACGGAGATCGCCGGCCTCGCGGTCACCCGGGTGCTCGACCTCGCCCGAGGCGCAGTCTGGCAAGAGGGGCTGCCCGCCCTCCCGCCAGCCGACGTGCTCGCCTTCTGGCTGGAGACCGGCGCACGCATCCTCGTGAGGCCGAGCGGGACCGAGCCGAAGCTGAAGTTCTACGTGGAGGCCTTCCGTCCGGTGGAAGGCGGCGACGTCGCTGCCGGACGTGACGGGCTCGCCGCCGCCCAGGCGGCCGCCCGGAGCGAGCTCGCCGCCATCGACGCCGCGTTGCAGCCGGCCCTCCTCGGCCGACCCCCGGCGACCGGGGGCTGAGACCCGCTCTCGGAGGGCACGGCTAGGCTGGAGCATGCCTTTCGAGCGGGTGGGCATCGAGCGGGTGGGCATCGAGCGGGTGGGCATCGTCCGCTCCGGGATCATG
>JAJYGW010000408.1 GCA_021790615.1 Actinomycetes bacterium
CTGGGCAGCCGTCTTTGGCCGCACGATGGCGGCAGGGCGCGCCGGTGCCCGACCGACGAGCGACCAGCGCTGCGCAAGCGGCCACCAGTCCCGCGAGGCCTCGGCTCGCGCTGCGGCGTCGACCCGCACCTCTGCGCCCGTCGCGGCGAGACGGCCGGCAAGGGTGTCATCGATCGCCGCCACGGCCGGCGGGAACGCGTCCTCGAGGTCGGCCGGTTCCTTGCCCCATTCGATGGGTGGTGTCGCAGCCGTCATGTCGCCGCCTCGCTGTGGAGCGGGCGCTGTGTGGCGACGACGGCGGCGAAAGCCGCCACCGCCTCGTCGCGCTGTGACTCCTCCCAACCGAGCTCGGCCGCCATCAGGTCGGCCACGCGGGGGGCTGCCTCGAGGGCGGCGGTCGCGTCGAGCAGCAATGCACGGGTCCGGCGCGCGAGCACGTCTTCGACCGTCCTCGCCATCTCGTAGCGCACCGCGAACACGACCTCGGCACCGAGATACGGAAGCCCGGCCACGAGAGGTCGTGCGAGCTCGGACTGCTCTGACACGAGCCCGAGCACGGCGCGAGCTTCGCTGCCGTACCGGGCGCGCAGGTGCGCAGCCACGTCGGCGTCGCTCGACCCGATCGCGGTGGCGAGCGCCTCGGCGCTCTCGAGGCCCTCGGCCCCTCGCAGCCGCAGCCGTCGGGTCGCCGCGGGGCGGAGGTGACCGAGCACCGGGCTCAGCGCGCCGACCGCGTCCTCGGCCATCTTGCGGTAGGTGGTCAGCTTCCCGCCCGTGATGGTGACGAGGCCGGTCGGCGACGTCGTGACCTGGTGCCGGCGCGAGAGGTCGGCGGTGCGGGCGCTCGGGGCGCGCGAGCGACCCGGTGCATGCGCGAGAAGCGGTCGCAGCCCGGCCCAGCTGCCCGTCACGTCCTCGGCCGTGATCGAGTGCGTCACGACGCCGTTGATGGCGCGGAGCACGTACTCGACGTCGCGCTCGTCGACCCGCGGATCGTCGAGCGAGCCGTCGTAGTCGGTGTCGGTCGTGCCGAGGTACGTGTGCTCGCCCCACGGGACGATGAAGATCGACCGCTTGTCCTTCGGGACGGGGATGACAGCGGCGACGTCGCAGGGGAGCTTCTCGCGCGAGACCGTGAGGTGGATGCCCTTGGCGGGCCGGAGCGTCCCCCCTTCGTTCCCCGGCTCGAGCGCGCGGACCTCGTCTGCCCACACGCCGGTCGCGTTCACGACGGCTCGGGCCTTCACCTCGACCGGGCTCGCACCGCCCTCGGGCTCGAGACGAGCGCCGCGGACCTGCCCCGAGGCATCGTGGACCAGAGAGACGACGCGGGCGTGGTTGCAGGCGACCGCCCCGAAGGAGAGCACGGCCGTGCGCACGATGGCGAGGGTGAGGCGGGCGTCGTCGGTGCGGGCGTCGTAGTACAAGAAGCCGGCGACCAGCCTGTCCTGTCGCAGCGTCGGCAGGTGTGCGGCGAGCTCGTCCGCGCTGATCTTGCGGTGGCGCTTGCCGATCCGCCAGCCACCGCCGACGTCGTACATCCAGAGTGCGGCGGAGAACGCCCGGACGACGGTCTGGTCGACGACGCCGCCCTTGCCGAACAACGGGATGAGAAACGCGAGCGGCTCCACCAGGTGCGGTGCGTTGTGGAGCAGTCGGTGGCGTTCGACGAGGTTCTCGTGGACGAGGGCGAACTCCCGCTGCTGGAGGTAGCGCAGGCCACCGTGCACGAGCTTGGACGACTTCGAGGACGTACCCGAGGCGAAGTCGTCCCGCTCGACGAGCGCCGCCTTGAGCCCGCGGCTCGCAGCGTCGAGCAGCACACCGGCACCGGTGATGCCGCCTCCGATCACGAGGACGTCGAACTCCTCCGAGGTCAGTTGTTCGAGGGCGACGTCACGGTGAAAGACTGTCGCGGGCGTGCTCGGCATCCTCGACAGCCTGCCACGCAGCACGCCGCGGAGTCCCATTGGTTTAGAATGAACCTAAGTTTTGAGTCACTATCAACAAGATCGAGGAGGCACCCGTGGCAGGGCTCGCGAACACGCAGACAGAGAAGAACTTGAAGGAGGCGTTCGCCGGGGAGAGCCAGGCGAACCGCCGCTACCTGTACTTCGCCCAGGCGGCTGACATCGAGGGTTACCCGGACGTGGCCGCCCTCTTCCGCTCGGTGGCCGAGGGTGAGACCGGCCACGCGTTCGGTCACTTCGACTTCTTGAAGGCGGTCGGCGACCCGGTGACAGGAGAGCCCGTCGGAAAGACAGAGGACAACCTTCGCTCCGCGATCGTGGGCGAGACCTACGAGTACACCGAGATGTACCCGGGCTTCGCCAAGACGGCGAGGGACGAGGGCTTCGAGGACGTCGCCGAGTGGCTCGAGACACTGGCTCGCGCCGAGAAGAGCCACGCCGGCCGCTTCCAGAAGGGCCTCGACGCGCTGAGCTGATGGGCGGACGCGGGCCGCTGACGCTCGACGACATCGTCGATCTGAGGGCTTACGAGCGCGAGCGGGAAGCCTTCCGGGCCGAGGTCATCGCGCTGAAGAAGATCCGGCGCGTGCCGGTCGGACCCATCGTCACCGTCGTGTTCGAGAACCGCACGACGATGCGCTTCCAGGTGCAGGAGATGGCGCGGGCCGAACGCATGTTCACCGACGAGCAGATCGAGGCGGAGCTCGAGGCTTACAACCCCCTCGTCCCGGGCCCGGGCGAGCTGTGTCTCACGCTCTTCATCGAGCTGACGACCGAGCAGCAGCTGCGCGAGTGGCTGCCGAAGCTCGTCGGGATCGAGCGCTCCGTCGAGCTCCGTCTCGGCGGTGCCGATGGCGGCCCAGAAGAGACCGTGGGCGCCACCGTCGAGGCGTCCCACGAGTCGCAGCTGACGAGGGAGGAGGTGACGGCATCGGTGCACTACATACGTTTCGCTCTCGACACCGAGCAGCAGCGCCGCTTCGTCGAGGGTCCTGTCGCGCTCGCCGTGGAGCACCCCGGCTATCAGTTCGAGACCGAGTTGCCCGACGTCACGAGAGCCTCCATCGCCTCGGACTGGTGAGCGGCGGATCATAGTCCTCATCCGCGTGAGGTGTTGACAAAGGCTGCGGCGCTCATGGATAATCGTCTTCCCCCGGGTCTGCCGGCTGTCGAGCCGACGGCGTGGGACGGGGAATCCTGATGATGTGCGTTGATTTGCGTCGCGCACCGCCCGAGAAAGTGACCAGCAATGAACGCCACCTGGCGCAGCCGAGCCGCATGCCGGGGTCTCGATCCCGACATCTTCTACCCAGCATCCGACGAGGACGCCTGGGAAGCCAAGGCTGTCTGCGACGCGTGCCCGGTGCGCCAAGCCTGCCTGGAGCACTCGCTGGCCGTGCGTGAGCGTGAAGGCGTCTGGGGCGGGGCCACCGAGCGCGAGCGCCGCCGGATCCTGCGGCAGCGCCGCAGGTCGGCCTGAGCCGACGCGCAGCCCGGCGACGGGAGAAGGTGCTGCCCGGCGAGCAGTAGCCTGCCGGCGTGGATTTCACCCTTCCTGACGAGCTGACAGAGCTGCAGTCGTCCGTCCGGCGTCTCGCGCGCGACAAGGTGCAACCGCGCGCCCGCGAGATCGACGAGACGGGCGAGTACCCGGCCGACCTCTTCGAAGCGTTCGCGGCCGCCGGGCTCCTCGGGCTGTGCATCCCCGAGGAGTACGGCGGCTCGGGCGCCGGCATCCTCGGCCTCACCGTCGCGATCGAGGAGGTCGCGAAGTACTCGAACACGGCCGCGCTCATGCTGCTCCTCACGAGGCTCCCGACCGGCCCGGTGATGATCGCCGGGTCCGAGGAGCAGAAGAAGCGCTACCTGCCGGGCATCGCGGACGGGTCGCAACGCGCCGCCTTCGGCCTCTCCGAACCCGGCGCCGGGTCCGACGTGGCGGGGATGCGGACCCGCGCCACCCCTGATCCGGAGCGGGCCGGAGGTTTCGTCCTGAACGGCGTCAAGTGCTGGATGTCGGGCGTCGTCCAGGCGGACTGGTACACGGTGTTCGCCAAGACCGGAGATCCCTCGAGTCGGCGGCACGACTC
>JAJYGW010000155.1 GCA_021790615.1 Actinomycetes bacterium
AAACAACTCGAGCGGACGACGGGACTCGAACCCGCGACCCTCACCTTGGCAAGGTGATGCTCTACCAACTGAGCCACGTCCGCGTGCTGAGCACATCGTAGCAAGCGGCGCCGAGGGGAGTCGGTACCGGATCGGCCAGGTCAGACGGTTGGAGCGACCGGGCGGGTATTGCTGCGTGCAGAATTTTCCCCGAAGTGGGTACGACGCGTGTCGCTTGAGTGGCAGAATGACCACTGCGAGTGTTTGTGGCCCCCGAACCCGCGGAAGTGGCGACACAGAAGATGCCGAAGAGCTACACCCCAGGAGACGAACAGAGGCACCTCCTGGTCTCCTGGGTCCACCACTGCCATGCCGCCGGCCTCTCGCCCGAGCTCTGCATCTCGAGCGAAGCGCGCCAGCTGCTCAAAGCGATCCGGGAGTCGGTGCGCGCCGGTGGGCCGACCAATGTCTTGGGGAGAGCCGCACGAGGTTGGGGCGCCGGCTTCTCGGCGCCGGCCGCCGTCCTCACCTACCTCTCCCCGCTGCGCGCCGTCCTCTCCGAGCCGGGCATCGGCGCTCCGGGCTGGCAGGGCGACTGGCTGCCCGTCTCCCAGGATCTGCTCACCCGGATCTTCGATCAGCTCATGCGCGAGGCCGTGGACGCGGCCGCTGCGAGCTTGCGAGCCGCAGCGCGCACCGACGCCCTCACGGGATGCGCGAACCGTCTGGCGTTCAACGAGGACCTCGCCCGCGCCGCCGCATCGGCCCGGGAGGCCGGCCTCGACCTCGCCGTCGCGATGGTCGACCTCGACGGTCTGAAGCTCATCAACGACAGTGAGGGTCACGAAGCTGGCGACGTCGCCCTCGTCTCGCTCACGACCACCCTGCGGCAGATGCTGCGGGCGGCGGACAGCCTCTACCGGATCGGCGGCGACGAGTTCGTGGTCCTCGCACCGTTCACGGACGCGGAGGGAGCCGAGGCGATGCTCCGGCGAGCGTCCGAGAGACCGGGACCCGCTTTCAGCTGGGGCGTCGCAAGCATCGGCACCGTGGGCGCTGCGGCCTTCGAGCAGCCCGAACTGCTGCTCTCGTCCGCCGACGCAGCTCTTTATGCGGCCCGAGGGCGTCGTCCGGACGCCTCCCGTCCCGAGAGGCTGCGGCGGCGGACCGCCGGCGAGCTCTGGAGCGGCACGCTTCGCCGGGTCGGCACAGCGACCGGCGTCGCCACCGCCGCAGCCGTTCTCCTCGCCGTCGTCAGCGCGCTCGGCATCGCCCTGTCGCTCGAGGGGCAGTCAACACCGAAGGGGTTCTCCGCAATCACTGCTCCGCCGGCGACGAGCCCCTACCTCCCGGCTGCCAAGCCAGGATCATCGACCACGTCAGGCTCGATCAGACATCACAACCCCGCACGTCACTCGACGGGCGCCTCGACTCGCTCCTCGGATGGACATACCCCGTCCGTTGCGACGAGCAGCGGTGGCGCCTCCTCTGACGACGCCGGCTCGGGCGCCTCGCACCCGACGGGCAGCTCTGCCGGCGGCCACCGGACGACCCCTGCGGGTGCGACGAGCAGACCAGGAAACGGGAGCAGACCGTCGAGTGGCGGTGGCAGCGCCGGATCGGGCACAGGCTCCAGCGGTAACCTCACCGCCGTAGTGCTGCCCGGCGGCCAGGCGACGACAGGGGCCGGTGCTCTCGCCGGTGCGCGACCTGGCGGAACCACCCTCGGCACCGTTACTTCGGGCACCGTCGCCACCAGTACCCTGGCACCCCCTACGAGCCTCGCTCGCCCGAAGAAGGGACACAGTTCGAGTGCGCACGGCCAGCCGGTCGCGCCCGTCCAGGGGCAGCGCTACGGGCACCTGCTTCGTCAGCGGCGGAACATCATCGCCAGGATCGAGCACATGGCCGCTGTGATCGCGGCGCGGCTCTGGCATGAGGCGAGCTCGACAGGTTTACACGGCCGGCGTCCTCACTCGCCCGGCTCGGCCGCCCACGCGGCCAGGGCCTACCGGCACGCCGCTCGCGTTCACCCGACGGGCCACAGCTACGGTCGCGGTAGCAACCGCAGCGCCCACTAGCCGGGCGGGCCGAAGGCCCGCGCGGACGACCTCTCGACCCTCTCGATGGTGGTGTCCCAGGGCGCCGTAGTGTTCACCTGACGAGGAGGTGGTCGTCATGACCGACACCCGTGAAGCCGGCACTGAAGCCGGCACCAGGGGGGATGCCAGCACGCTCCGCGCTCTCGACGAAGCCCTCGGGCGTTACGTGCGGCCCGACACGTTCCCGCTCGGGATCCGGATGCTGGAGCACGGCGAGCCGGTCCCCGACGGCGTCCGCATCCCCACTCGTGACGTCGGCGAGCAGTGGATCGTCTGCCAGTCGATCGGGATCGCGCGCCGCTACGGCTGGTCGATCGCGGTCGGACGGGAGGACGTCATCTGCCCCCTCGCTTCGGTGTCGTTCGGCTTCCGGGCGGCGAACGAGCGGTACGACGCCGGCGAGGCGGCTCTCGGCATGTACTGCACCGAGCCGGGAGCGGCGGAGGCGTTGGAGGCGGCGACGTGGCGTTTCGATCCTGGTCGCTTCGAGCGGCTGTGCGTGGCGCCGCTCAGCCGTCTCACCTTCGAGCCGCACGTGATAGCCGTCTACGGCAACAGCGCCCAGGTCATGAGGCTCGTCAACGCCGCCCTGCACGCTCGCGGCGGTCGCATCGAGAGCTCCTCGGGTGGCCGTCTCGACTGCGCCGAGCTCGTCATCCAGACGATGCTCGCGGACGAGCCGAAGGTCGTCCTCCCGTGCAACGGCGACCGGGTGTTCGGGATGGCGCAGGACACCGAGATGGCCTTCGCCTTCCCGGCCAACCGGAGCGCGGAGATCACCGCCGGCCTCGAGGCGACCCACAAAGGCGGCGTCCGCTACCCGATCCCCGTTGCCATGCGCAGCACCGTGTCGATGCCGCCGAAGTACCAAGCTCTCCTGGAGTCGCTCGGCGAGACGCCGCCGACCGCCGTCTGATCACGGGACGATCGTCCCGGTCACCTCACCGAAGCCGATCCTGGCGCCGCCCGTCCCCGGCGCGGAGGCGCGGATCGTCACGGTGTCGCCGTCCTCGAGGAAGGCCCGCTCCTCGCCTCCGGCCAGTCGCAGGGGCTCGCTCCCGTTCCAGGCCAGCTCGAGAAACGATCCCCGCTGTGTCCGCTCGGGCCCCGACACGGTGCCTGACGCGAAGAGGTCGCCGGATCGGAGGGACGCGCCGTTGACGGTCATGTGAGCGAGCTGCTGGTCGGCTGTCCAGTACATCTGCCGGAATGGCGGGCGCGAGACCACCGTGCCGTTCCACTCGATCTCGATCGAGAGGTCGAGGCCCCACGGCTCCTCGCTGCGCAGGTACTCGAGCGGCTCCGGGTCCTGGGTCGGATGCGGGAGGCGGGCCGCCTCGAGCGCCTCCAGCGGGACCACCCAGGGCGAGATCGAGGTTGCGAACGACTTCCCGAGAAACGGGCCGAGCGGCACGTACTCCCACGCTTGGATGTCGCGGGCGGACCAGTCGTTGAGGAGCACGAGACCGAAGGCGTGATCGGCGAAGTCGCCCGCCGGCACCGGGTGGCCGAGTGCCGAGGCCGTCCCGACGACCACGCCGACCTCGGCCTCGATGTCGAGGCGGCGCGAGGGGCCGAACGTCGGTGCCGCATCCTGCGGGCCTTTGCGCTGGCCGTGCGGTCGCTTGACGGGCGTTCCGGAGACGACGACGGTTCCGGCGCGGCCGTGGTAGCCGATCGGGAGGTGCTTCCAGTTCGGCGTGAGGGGGTCGCCGTCGGGACGGAAGATGCTGCCGACGTTTCGGGCGTGGTGCTCGGAGGCGTAGAAGTCGACGTAGTCGGCGACCTCGATCGGGAGGTGCAGGCGGACGTCCTCCATCGCGACGAGATGCGGCTCGATCTCGGGGCGGTGCCGCTCTTCTGCCAGCAGCTCGGTGATGCGCCGGCGGGTGTCGGACCAGGCGCCACGGCCTTGTGCCATGAACGCGTTGAGCGACCCCTTCGCGAACACGTCGTCGCCGAGCGCTCCCG
>JAJYGW010000039.1 GCA_021790615.1 Actinomycetes bacterium
GCCGGAGGCGAGATGTCGGGCCAACTGTGTGCGGAGAGTGACCGAACTCGGGCTACCCGGTCACGTTGGGCACAAGGTTCGCTCCGCCGGGCGGCTGCAGTGCTCGCGGTCCTTCTCCTCGTCCTCGGCGCGCTCGCGGGGGCTCTGTCGGACACCGGCCGCGGCACATCCACCCTGCGCGCCGGTGCCAGCTCGATCGTGCTCTCCGTCGCCGTCACCCTCGGGGGCCTCGTGGTCCTGTTCGCGGCCGCGGCGATCGTGTATGGCCTGCTCACGAGCCCCGCCGCCTCACACTACGGCGAGTCCTACACCCGCCGCTCGTGGTGGAAGGGACCGATCGCTCTCCTCGTGCTCGGGGGGCTCGCGGTAGTCGTCACCCTCCTCCTCAGCCACCGGCGTCGCGGGCGCCAACCCAGCCAGGTGATAGGCACTTCGCCTTTCGCCCACTCCAGCGCCGCTCACCACTCCGCAGTCCATTTCCTCCCCTCCACCTCGGCCGCCACGGTCGGGATCGTGGCACTTGTGGCTGCCGCCTTGCTGGTCGCGAGCTGGGTCAGGTTCCGGCGTCTCGGGACCAGGTGGAATCTCGGCGAGATCCTCCGGACCCGCAGCGCGCCACCGAGCGCCATCTCCTCGCCGGCTGGCCTCGCGATGTCGCTGACCGAGGTGCGGATCGCCGATCCCGACGAGGAGGCCGATCCACGAAGGGCGGTGGTGGCTGCGTACCTCGCGATGACAAGGGCCGCCGGGGATGTGGCCGGAGTGCGGGCCGGCGGTGGCAGGGCCGCCGGGGATGTGGCCGGAGTGCGGGCCGGCGGCGTCGGGGAGCGGCGCAGCACCGAGACGGCTTCGGAGTTCCTGCAGCGGCTGCTCTCCTCGCTCGGAAGCTCCCGCGATGCTGCGTCCCGGCTCACGTCGCTCTTCGAGGCGGCCCGCTACAGCAGCCACACCTTCGACGAAACCCTCCGCCTCGACGCGATCAAAGCCCTCCGACGGGTTCAGCTGGACCTTGCAGCCGGGCACGGCTCGCCCTCGACCGTCGAAGACCCCCTCCCGGCCGCGCACGGCTCGCCCCGATGACACGCCGTCCCAACCGTGCGGTCATCTGGGCGGTGGCTCTCGCGGCGCTCGGGACCGCCGGGCTGGGGCTCGCCCTCGGGCTCGGTCTGCCTGATCCGGGTACGGCCGAGCGCTCGTTCGCGGGTCTGATCGGCCTGCTCGGATGCATGGTGGCATTTCGCTGGCTGCGCGGGACGACCGACGAGAGGGGCGTCGGGACCCGTGCGATCGCCGTAGATGCCGGGCGCGACGCTCTCTCGACAGAAGCACCGGCCGTCGCGGCATCAAAGGACCTCGCACGTGCCCTCGACCTCGGGGTCGAGACGATCGGAGCTTTCACCCAGATGGTCCTGCCGCGCTTGAAGGTTCTCGCTGCCACGAAACTCGCGAACGCAGGCTGCAGCCCGGACGATCGAGATAGAGCTTCCGAGCTTCTCGGAGACGGGTGGTCACTTGTCGACCCGGCAGCCCCCAGGCCGGCCGACCGAATGTCCCCGGGGGTGTCGTTGGCGCGCGTCGCCCGGCTCGTCGAGACCCTTGAGAAGATGCCTTGACCTCCAGCTCTGAGCTCGGGCCGCTCCCCGATTCCGAGAAGCTGACACCAAGTGCCGTCGCGGAGCTGGCGAGCGCGATCCTCGACGAGGTCGAGGTCGCAATCGTCGACAAGAGAGAGGCCGTCGCTCTCATGCTCCTCGGCGTGATAGCCGGTGGCCACGTCCTGCTCGAGGACGTCCCCGGCGTCGCAAAGACGCTCGCCGCGCGCTCGCTCTGCCAGGCGACCGGCCTCAGCTACTCGCGCGTGCAGTTCACGCCTGACTTGATGCCGGCCGACGTCACAGGGTCGTCGTTCTACGACGCGCGGCGCTCTGCGCTCGAGTTCCGCCCAGGCCCGCTCTTCGCGAACCTCGTGCTCGGCGACGAGATCAACCGTGCCCCCCCGAAGACGCAAGCAGCCCTCTTGGAAGCCATGCAGGAGCACCAGGTCACCGCCGATGGGACCACCCACCTGCTGCCCAGGCCGTTCGTCGTGATCGCGACCGAGAACCCCATCGAGTACGAGGGGACGTACCCTCTACCTGAAGCACAGCTCGACCGTTTCCTCTTGCGAGCAAGCATCGGCTATCCCGATCGTGCAGGCGAGCAAGAGCTGGTGCGCCGGCGAGCGGCGCGTGGGAGAGAAGAGGCCGGACTCCGGCCGGTCACAGATGTCGCGGGCATCCTCGCGATGCAGGCAGCCGTCGAGAGGATCGAGATTGCCGAGCCCGTGGCCGGCTACCTCGTCGACATCGTCCGGGCGACACGGGTCCTCGCCGGTGTGCAGGTTGGCGCCAGCCCCCGAGCGTCGGTGGCCCTTCTTCAGGCATCGAGAGCCCGGGCAGCTCTGGCGGGGCGCGACTACGTGCTGCCCGACGACGTCAAGGCCGTCGCGGAGCCCTGCCTGGCTCACCGGCTGTCGCTCCAGCCTGAGATGTGGTTGCGCGGCGTCCAATCGTCCGAGCTGGTGCGCCGCTGCCTGGCCGAGGTTCCGGTGCCGGTCGGCTACGAGGTAGCCGATGCGGCCTCCGGCGCAGGTGCTGGTGCTGGCGCAGGGGCTGGCGGAGGGGCTGGCGGACGGGCTGGCGCTTCAGGGTGACCCCGGAGACTGTCGCGAGAGCCTGGACGGGCCGCCGGCCTGGGACTGGCGACGCCGCCGGGTTGGCGGTGCGCACCGCCCCCGCGTCGCTCAGGTGGAGCATCAGCGTCAAGCTAGTGGTGGAGGGCATGCTTGCGTCGCTCGCGCTGCTCGGCGCGACGGTCACCGGGGACAGCGCGCTCGTAGCCTTTGCCACGCCTTTGGCACTCGCCGTCGTCCTCGGGCTCACACGTTCGCACCCGCCGGCTCCGGAGATCGAGGTCTCGATCTCCCCTCTCCTGAGCGGACCGTCGGAGCCGATCGAAGTAACTCTTGTGGTCCGCTCACCGACGAGCTCGATCTGCCACCTTTCGCTTGTGCTGCCGGCCGCCGTATCCAGTCAGGGACCCGCCGCCTGGACTGTGCTACTGCGGCCAGGCCGGCAGGAGGTGCTCACGTGCACGGTGCGTGCGTCCAGAGCTGGGCGTTACTCTCTGGGAGGCATCGAGGTTCGGGTGACCGACACGGCCGCGGCCCTCGTCGGAGCCGGCGAGGTCGTCGGAGCGGTCACGATCGAGTCGAGGCCCACTCCCCTGACGCTCAAGACGCTCGTGCGCCCCGAGCACGTCCGCGCCACGGCCGGAGATCGCGTCGCCCGGCTCGCCGGTGACGGCATCGAGTTCGCGGACATCCGCGAGGAGCACGTCGGCGCCCTGGAGCGCAGGATCAACTGGCGTGCCACTGCCAGGACCGGCACTACCTGTGTCAATGTCCACCACCCCGAGCGCAGCACGGATGTCGTCCTGCTCGTCGACACCTTCACCGAGGCTGTCCTACCAGAGGTGATCTCCGTCGCCGTCAGCCTTGCCGACACCTACATGCGCCGCCATGACCGCCTCGGGCTCATCGCGTTCGGTGGCATCCTCGACTGGGTCGAGCCGGGCACAGGTCCGTCTCACCTCGAACGGATACGTCAGTCGCTGCTCTCGTCCACCGCGTACTTCTCCTATGCATGGAAGACAGCGGAGGTGATCCCCCGGCGGCTCTTCCCCGGCGGGTGCCTGGTGCTGGCGGTCTCGCCGCTCGGAGATCCTCGTTTTGCGGCCACCATCGCATCTCTTCGCTCGAGGGGGCTCGATCTCGCTGTGATCGAGGTCGAGCCCGCGCCGCCCGACGCCGACCCGAGCTACCCAGCCGAGTCACTTGCCCGCCGCATAGTCTCCATGGAGCGCCTCGAGCTGCGCCGGAGATTCTGGCGTCTCGGTGTCGCTGTCGCGACAGTGGAGGGACCTGAGGGGATCGGGGCCGCCCTGGTCGAGATCTCCTCGTTTCGTCGCTCGGCG
>JAJYGW010000144.1 GCA_021790615.1 Actinomycetes bacterium
GGGAACCACCCGGTGCGGGCCCGGCCGCCGCGCGTCCGGGCGCGATCGGGGGGGCGCTCATCGCTCCGCCTTGGCGCCGAGACGCGCACGGCGCCTCGCCACGCCGATCGCAACCCCGGCGACGATCATCGCGCCGAGAACGATCTGCTGGTAGAAGGAGTTGACGTGGTAGAGGATCGCCGCGTCCTCGACCATCTCGACGAGGAGCGCGCCGAGCAGGCCACCGATCACCTTGCCCTCGCCGCCGAGGATGTTCGTACCACCGACGACCGCAGCAGCGATGACGGTGAGCTCGAAGTCCTGACCGGTGGTGGGCATGACGAGCGGGCTCTGGCCGACGGTCATCAGTGCCGCGATGGCAGTGAGACCACCGAGGAGCGCGTAGACGAACAGCTGGATGCGCCGGATCGGGAGCCCGGCGGTCCTCGCCGCCTCGGGATTGTCGCCCGTCGCGTAGATCTTCAACCCGATCGGCCGCCTCGCCATGATGTAGCTGAACACCGCGACGAGCGCGACGGCGACGATGAAGGAGTAGGGGACCGGCCCCAGGCGGTCGAGGACGACGATCTGGGTGAGCTCGGCGGGGATCGTCGAGATCCAGACCCCACCGAGCAGCTGGTAGGTGATGGCCTCGAACACCGAGAGCGTGCCGAGCGTCACGATGATCGGGGGGACCCGTCCCCAGGCGACGATCGCACCGTTCACGAGCCCCCCACCGATCCCGACGACGATACCGATCAGGAGCACGAGCACGAAGGGCAGGTGGGCCTCGAAGGAGAGCCCGATCACGACGGCCACCACGCCGACGAGCGACCCGATCGAGACGTCGATCCCCCCGGTCACGATCACGAGCGTCATCCCGATCGCGGGCACCGTGTCGATCGCCACGTCGAGCAGCAGTCCGCTCAGGTTCGTGGACCCCCAGAACGCGCTCCCGACCGTGAAGGTGAGCACGATCGCCATCACCACGATCACGCCGGCCAGGTAGCCCTCGTACTCGATCCGCCCGAGCATGTGGCGGATGCGCGACGGGGCCGGCGACGAGTCCGGCGACGAGTCCGGCGACACCCCCTTCGGCAGGGCGATACCGATGTCGGTCACTGCCCCGTCACCTCCTTCTCCTCGGGATCGCCCGAGGGCACGAGCACCGAGACGCCGCCCACGTCGACGATGGTCCCGTTCCCGTTGGCCGACGCCCCCCTCGCTCCGGCATCGGCCTGGTCGAGCGCGACCGCCTGGCGGAGGACCTCCTCGGGTGGAGCCGTCCCGTCGTTCGCGAACTCGGCGACGATCCGCCCCCGCCGCATGACGAGGATGCGGTCAGCGACCTCGAAGACCTCGGGGAGGTCCGAGGAGATGACGACCACCGCGAGACCTTCCTCGGCGAGCTGGCGGATGATCTCGTGGAACTGCGCCTTCGTCATCACGTCGATGCCCCGCGTCGGCTCGTCCAGCACCAGCAGCTTGAGCCGCTCCACCATCCAGCGGCCGAGGATGACCTTCTGCTGGCCACCGCCGGAGAGCGAGGAGATCGGAGCACTCGGACCGGCCATCTTGATCTGCAGCGCCTCGCGTTGGGAGTCGGTGAGGTTGCGCACCTCGGAACGACGGACGTACCGGGCGAGCCGGGCGACGATCCGGCCGAGCACCGTCGCGACGATGTTCTCCGAGATCGCCTGGGTGGCGAAGATCCCCTCGGCCTTACGGTCCTCGGGCAGGTAGCCGACGCCGGCTCGGATGGCCTGGCGCGGAGAGCGCGCGGCAAGCGGCTTCCCCTCCATCCGCACCGTCCCGGCCGTCGGTCGCAGGTCGCCGAAGAGCGCCTTCGCCATCTCCGTCCGCCCCGCTCCGACCTGCCCGTAGAAGCAGAGCACCTCGCCACGGGAGACCCGCCAGCTCACGTCCTCGAAGTACGGTCGCAGGGTGAGCCCCTCCACCTCGAGCAGGGGGGGCCCGGTCGTCCCGGCACGATGGGCAGCCGGGGCTGCGCCGTAGCCGCGCGTCTCCCGGCCGGACATGAGCCGGACTATCGCGTCGAGGTCGAACGGGCGAGCCTCGAACGCGCCGGCGACACGCCCGTCGGTGAGCACGGTGACCGAGTCGGCGATCGCCTCCAGCTCCTCGAAACGATGGGAGATGTACACAATGGCGCCCCCGCCCGAGCGGAGCCGCTGGATGACCCGGAAGAGCTGGGCCGTCTCTGCACCGGAGAGGATCGAGGTCGGCTCGTCGAAGATGATGAGCTTGGCGTCCTCGATCAGCGCCTTGGCGATGAGCACGAGCTGCTGGTGCCCGAGGCGGAGCTCGCCCATCCTCCGATCGAGCAACGCCGTGTCCACTTCGAGCTGCTCGAAGAGTGCTGCGGCGCGCCGGCGCATCGCCGGTCGGTCGAGGTCCCCGAGACGCGAGCGCTCCGGACCGGCCACGAAGATGTTCTCGAGGACACCGAGGTGGGGGTAGACGAGCGGCTCCTGGAACACCGCAGCGAAGCCGAGTGCGCGCGCCGCCGCGGGTGAGGCGATCGCCGTGGGGCTCCCGTCGACCTCGATGCGCCCGTGGTCGGGCTGGAGCACGCCCATCAGGATCTTGATGAGGGTCGACTTCCCGGCCCCGTTCTCCCCGGCGATCGCATGGACCCTGCCGCGAGCGAAGGTCACGTCGACATCGGACAGCGCGCGGGTCGACCCGAAGCTCTTCGACACCCCGACGAGCCGAGCGAACGGCGCTCCGACACCGCCAGCGGTTCCGCCGCCCCCGGGCGGGCGCGCCCCGGTCTCGTCCGCACCCGGACGGGCCGTCAGCTCCCCGCCCTCGCCGCGGTGACCCTCAGGCGCCACGGCGACCCCCTCCGACCCAGCGGCAGGCCCGCGGCCGCTCCCTGCGATGCAGGGGAGCCCCGCCCGCCTCGCCGCTCGACTGCCACATCTCCGCCTCCCGCCTTTCCACCCGTGTCCGCTCCTTCTCGCGTCCCCCCATAGCGACCATCCAGCCGTCGCTCAGCATCGCGCCGCAGCTGCTCGCTCCACCGTCGGAGGGAGGCCCGCCCAGCCCGGGCGCGGGCACCGGATGGGCCAGCCGGCCGACGGCTCCGGGTCGCAGTGCGCCGCTCCCGCCCGGAACGTCCCGGCCGGCCAGCTCGTCGCGCACCGCAGGGTGGGACGGGCCGGCCGGCCGGGGCCGGGCCGACTGCGTGGGGGGACGCAGTGGCCTAGAAGTTCAGGTTGATGTTGGACTTGTTGATCACGAGCGGCGGCCCGAGCAGGAGCATCTTGCGGCTCGGGTACCACTTGATGGGGTTCGAGATTCCTGGGACCGTGTTCACGGCCTTGAAGGGGTACCCGCCGTGGTCCTTCAGCATCTGGATGACCGCCCAGCCGGCGAGGTAGCCGAGCGTGGTCGGGTTCCAGAGCACCACGTCCTTCACCACCCCGTCGTCGACGTAGGTCCGGATGGTGTTCGGGTCGGTCTCGCCGGTCACGGCAACCTTCCCCTTGTCGCCCGCGGCGAGAACGGCCTGTGCGATGCCGGGGACGTTCGTCGAGGCAACTCCGATGAAGCCCTTCAGGTCCGGGTAGGACGCGAGGTACCGGCTCGCGATGGTCTCCGACTCCGTCGGGCTCTCGCCCGCGTAGTCGATCGGCAGCAGATGCAGCTTCGGGTACTTCGTCGCCAGCTCGGTCTTCATGAACCCGATCCAGTCGTTCAGGTTCGTCGCCGACGAGCCTGCCGAGATGATTGCGACGTCACCCGTCGGCGTCGTCGTGTGCTCGATCGAGGCGATCTGCTGCCCGAGGAGTTGCACGGCCAGGTCGCCGATGCCCTTCGCCCGAGCCTGCTCGACCCAGAGGTCGTTGTTCGCACACGAGACGTCCGAGTCCGACGCGAAGAAGATGACGTGCTTGGACTTCGCTTCGTTCACGAGCGAGCAGAGCGCCGTCGGGCTGTTCGCCGAGACGCCGACAGCATCGACCTTCGGGTTCGAGA
>JAJYGW010000166.1 GCA_021790615.1 Actinomycetes bacterium
CGACGCCCACTCGAACGCTTCGTGCGGCAGGATTGTTCCGAGCGAAATGAACTTCGATCGTTACACGTCGAGTGGCGCACAGCTGGCGGTCAGCCTCGTGAACGCGTACGACCCCCACGCCGAAGGGGGCCGTCCGGTCCCGGACCTCGGGCCGTCGGGTCGGCTCGGACGCCTCGACGCCACCCTTCCCGCAGATGCCGCGCTCCTCCACCCCCCAGCGGAAACCGACGACGCCTCCCTCCGCCAGCTCGCCCGAGCGCTGCGTGGTGTCTTCCTGGCGGCAGCCGAGCAGCGCCCCGACGACGCCGCTCGCTCGGTGAACAGCCTCCTCGCACGCCACCGGGCCGCGCCGGTGCTGAGCGACCACGACGGCCAGCCCTGGCATCTCCACTTCACGGCACGAGGCGCACTGCCGGCAGACGCCTGGGGGGCCCAGGCCGCCACCGCCCTCGCAGTGCTGATCGCGACGGGCGAGCTCACCCGCCTCGGCATCTGCGCCGCCGACGCGTGCGACGTGGTGTTCCTGGACACCTCGAAGAACGGCGCACGCCGGTTCTGCTCGGAGACCTGTGCGACGCGGACGAAGGTCGCGAACTGGCGAGCCCGCCGCGCCACGACACCCCCCGCGGCTCCGCCGGCGAGCACGACACAGCCTGCTCCCGCGTCGACACGAGCGCCCGCCAGCACCCCTGCTCCACGCCGGAGGGAATAGGCTCGGGAGGTGGCAGGCGTCGGGGGAGGAGCTGCAGCCGTCAGCAAGGCGCTCCGTGCCGTCCGGGAGGTGGCGCTCGCATCCCTCGGACCGGCGGGGATCGTCGAAGATCCTGCGGAGCTCGGCGCGTACGCCTGCGACGGCCTCACCGCATGGCGGGCCCGCCCTGGTCTCGTCGTGCTCCCCACCACGACCGAGCAGGTCCGTACGGTCGTGTCAGCCTGCGCCAGCGAGGGCGTGCCCTTCGTCGCCCGGGGCTCGGGAACCGGGCTCTCGGGTGGGGCGATGCCCGCAGCCGAGGGTGTTCTCGTCGTGCTCTCGCGCATGCGGCGAATCCTCTCCGTCGATCCGGACGAGGCCGTCGCCGTGGTGGAGCCGGGCGTCACCAATGCGGCGGTGTCGGCCGCCGCTGCCCCGTTCGGGTTGTACTACGCGCCGGACCCCTCGAGCCAGATCGTCTGCTCCGTCGGCGGGAACGTCGCCGAGAACTCCGGCGGCGCACACTGCCTCAAGTACGGCTTCACCACAAACCACGTCCTCGGCGTGGAGGTGGTGCTCGCAGACGGGACGGTCACCGAGTTGGGCGCCGCATCCGGCGACGAGCTCGGCTACGACCTTCTCGGCGTGCTGGTCGGCTCGGAGGGCACCCTGGGCATCGTCACCCGGATCACGGTCCGGCTGCTGCCCCGACCCGAGGCGGTGGCAACCCTGGTCGCCGACTTCCCCGATCCCGCACAGGCGGGCGAGGCCGTCTCGGCGATCATCGCCGCCGGCATCGTGCCCGCCGCCGTCGAGATGATGGACCGCCTCGCGATCCGCGCCTGCGAGGAGGCGACCCACGCGGGCTACTCGCTGGACGCTGGCGCTGCCCTCCTCGTCGAGGTCGACGGGCCGGCCGGAGACTGCGCCGCCTCCGTGGCCAACGTGCGCGAGCGCTGCGAGGAGGCGGGCGCAACTCGCGTCCGGCTCGCAGCGAGCGAAGCGGAGCGCGTCACCTTCTGGAAGGCGCGCAAGGCAGCGTTCGCCGCGGCGGGCCGGCTGGCGCCGGCATACCTGGTCCAAGACGGGGTCATTCCCCGAACCCGCCTCGCCCCGACGTTGGCGGCCATGGCCCGTCTCGCGGAGCAAGCCGGCCTCTCGGTAATGAACGTCTTCCACGCCGGCGACGGGAACCTCCATCCCCTCGTGCTGTTCGACCCGACCGCTCCTGGGGAGGCGGCGCGCGCAGACGAGCTCGCCACCGCGATCGTGGCGCTCTGCGTCGACCAGGGTGGCTCCATCACCGGCGAGCATGGCGTGGGGGTCGACAAGGCGTGCTCCATGCCGAAGATGTTCCAACCCGACGACCTCGCCGTGATGGCCCGCGTCCGAGCGGCCTTCGACCCCGCTGGCCTTGCCAATCCCGGCAAGCTGCTGCCGACACCGCGGCTCTGCGGCGAGGCACCCGGACCCTACGTCCCCCACCCGATCGAGGTGGCTGGCCTTGCGGAGCGACTGTGACAGCCGAGGGACTGCGCAGCCGAGCGCCCGGCCCCGCCGGAGGGGCCACGGCGACGCCACCCGCCCGCGCCGTCCCGGGAACGGTCGGAGAGGCTGCGGTCACCCTCGCCGACGCGCACCGGTCGGGCCTCAATCTGTCCATCGAGGGAGGTGGGACCAAGCAGACCTGGGGCGCCCGACCCGACCCGGCCGACCTCGTCTGGTGCAGCGCAGGACTGGCAGGGATCCGTGCGTGGAACCGCGACGACCTCACCCTCACCGTCGGGCCGGGCACCGAGCTCGCACAGCTCGCCGCAGAGCTCGCCGGCGGCGGGCAGCGGCTCTCCCTCGACCCGCCCCACCGGGCCGGTGCGACGGTCGGGGGCGTGTTCGTGGCCGGTGACGCCGGGCCACTCCGCCACCGCTACGGACGTCCCCGGGACCTCGCGATCGGAGCGACGTTCGTCCTCACTGACGGGACGGTTGCGCACGCAGGGGGGAAGGTGATCAAGAACGTCGCCGGCTACGACCTCGTCAAGCTCGTGTGCGGCTCGCTCGGGACCCTCGCAGCGCTCGTCGAGCTCACGGTCCGGCTCCACCCGGCTCCGGAGTCGTCGACGACGGTCGTGCTCCCGGTAGATCCGACGCGTGCCTGGGAAGCAACTCGAGCGGCCCGGACCGGCGGGGTCGATCCCGCTGCGCTCGAGTGGAGCGGGGGGCTGTTCCGCTGCCGCCTGGAGGGCGCACGCGAAGGGATGCACTCGCGTGTCGCCGCGCTCGTGGCGGCACTCGCCCGGGTCGGGGCGGGGCTCGGGCGCGGGTCCGAGCCGAGCACGGCGTCCGAGCCGGGCGCTGGGTCCGACCGGAGGATCTTGGCCACCAGCGTGCTGGAGGGGCCCGAGGAGGTGGCCACGTGGGACGAAGCCGGCCGCCACCGCCTCCCTGGGGCAGACGAGACCCTCGTTCGCGCGTCCAGCCCGCGACACCGCCTGCCGGATGTCGCGGCGTCGCTCGAGCGCTGTGCGGCAGAGGCCGGCGCCGTTGCGACGCTGGCGAGCTACCCGAGCCTCGGCGCCCACGACGCCATCTGGTCCGGCCAGCCCGAGGCGGTGGCCGCCGGGATCCGCGCCTGGCGGGACGAGCTCGCTGCCTTCGGCGGTAACGCCGTCGTCCGCGACCATCCCGACGCGCTCGACTCGCTGCTCGACCTCTGGGGACCCCCACCGCCGGCCGCCTCGGTCATGGCGGCGGTGAAGCGGGCACTCGACCCGGAGGGCCTGCTCTCGGCTGGCAGGTTTCGCCCATGGTGGTGAGCGATGCCGGGGAGAGCGACGCAGGCGGCGGCGCGGTGAGTGGCACGGTGGCGGGCAGCGCCCGGGTCGCCGAGGTCCGCGTGGGCGGCCCTGGTACCGCCCGTCACCCGTCCCTCCCGCGCGGCGCGCCAGGCCTCGCCGAGCTCCTCGCGGACTGCGTCCACTGCGGCTTCTGCCTCCCGGCCTGCCCGACCTACCTGCTCTGGGGCGAGGAACCGGACTCCCCCCGTGGGCGGATCGACCTCCTTCGCGCCGTGACGAAGGGCGAGGTCCCCCTCGCCGGGGCCGTCGCCCGCCACCTCGACGCCTGCCTCGGGTGCCTGGCGTGCGTGCCGGCCTGTCCCTCCGGGGTCCGCTACGACCAGATCATCGAGCGCGCCCGCCCGCTCGTCGAGATCGCCGGCCGGCCGCTCCCAGCCCGGCTCTGGCGGGAGGCGATCTTCCGCGTCTTTCCCTACCCCCGTCGCGTCCGAGCCG
>JAJYGW010000156.1 GCA_021790615.1 Actinomycetes bacterium
GGCGTCGTAGAGCGGGCGCAGGTAGGGGTCCACCTTCGCCATCAGGTCACCGGGGAGGAACCCGAGGCGCTCGCCAGCCTCGACCGCGGGGCGGCAGAGGATGATCCGGTTGACGGACTTCTCGAGCAGCGCCCCGACCGCGAGCGCGACCGCGAGGTAAGACTTCCCGGTCCCGGCCGGTCCGATCCCGAAGGTCACGACGTTCGCGGCGATCGCCTCCGCGTAGCGCTTCTGCCCTGCGGTCTTCGGGCGCACCGTGCGACCCCGAGCGGCGCGGAGCAGCTCCGAGGAGAGCACCTCCGAGGGTCGCTCGTCCGCTTTCACCATCTCGATCGAGCGGCCCAGCTCGACCGCGTCGAGGCGCTGGCCGGCCTGGAGGAGGACGACGAGGTCCTCGAAGAGGCGGCCGACCCGGGCGGCGTCGGGACCGGCAAGGGTGATCTCGTTGCCACGGACCAGGATCTGCACCGCAGGGAACGCGCGCTCGACGAGGCGGAGCAGCTCGTCGTGCTGGCCGAGCAGCGAGACCATCAGGTGGTTGCCGGGTACCAGGATCCTCACCTGCCCGTCGGCGGGCGCCTGGAGCGCCTCGCTCGGCGCCGGCAACGGCGAGGGGATCAGCGCCGACCTCCCGATCGAGGAACCCCGAGGGGCTCGTGGCGCGGGCGCGGGCACGGGCTCCGCCTCGGGGGACGGCCCTCGGCCCCCGGGCGTGCCGAGCGCCCGACCCAGCCGGCAGTCCGGGCAGGGGGACCAACCTGCGCGTCGGTCCGCGAAGGGAGACCAGCCTGCATGCCGATCCGCGCCGGGTCAGCAACCTGAACCCCGGTCCGTGACGGGGAACCGACCCGAACGCCGGTCCGCACCGCTCGGCCCCGGTCTGACCAGGACGAGCTCACCCGGGCGGCCACCCCATCCGCCGACCACCGAGTACGTGCAGGTGGAGATGGGGGACGGAGTTGAGGGCATCCTCGCCGACGTTCAACACGAGGCGATAGCCCGAGCCGGCGACCTGGCGCGCCCGCGCCACCGACTGCGCGACCGTGAAGAGCTCCGCCACGAGGTCACCGTGCTCGGGTCGGATCGCATCGGCGCTGTCCAGATGCTCCCTCGGCACGACGAGCACGTGCACCGGGGCCGCAGGATTGACGTCCTCGAACGCGTAGGCGTGCTCGGTCGCGGCGACGGGGCTGGAGGGCACCTCGCCGGACACGATCCGGCAGAACAAGCACCCTTCCCCCACACGCTCCTCCACGCCCTCACCATAGGCCCCGCAACCACCCGACGCGAGCGTCGAGGGCGCGGGGAACCGGCACCAGCGGCGCATCGGCGCGCGCGCCAGAGCAGGAGGTGCTAGACGTAGGACAGGAACGAGCAGCAAGGAGGGCCGCATGAGCCAGTCCGAGCACACGATCGAGGCGCTCTTCGACGAGGGCCGCACGTTCCCCCCGCCGCCCGACTTCGCGGCGAACGCAGCGGTCTCCTCGCCGGAGATCTATGCGGAGGGGGACGACACCGAGCGCTTCTGGGGCGAGGAGGCGGAGCGCCTCGAGTGGCGCCGCCGGTGGGACCAAGTGCTCGACTGGTCTGGGGCACCGTTCGCGAAGTGGTTCGTGGGCGGGAAACTGAACGTGACCGAGAGCTGCCTCGACCGCCATGCGGCAACGCAGCCCGATCGCATCGCCTACCACTGGGAGGGCGAGCCCGGCGACACCCGCAGCGTCACCTACGCGGAGTTGCTCGCCGAGGTCTGCCGGCTGGCGAACGGCCTCGCCGAGCTCGGCGTGGGGAAGGGTGACCGGGTGGCCATCTACATGGGGATGGTGCCGGAGCTGCCGGTCGCCCTGCTCGCCTGTGCGCGCCTCGGGGCACCCCACTCGGTCGTGTTCGGCGGCTTCTCGGCCGACGCGCTCGCGGACCGGATCAACGACGCCGAGGCGAAGGCGCTCATCACCTGCGACGGTGCGTGGCGCGCAGGTGCCGTGGTCCCCCTCAAGGACATGGCCGACGAGGCACTGGGCCGGACACCGTCGATCGAGTCGGTCGTCGTCGTCCGCCGCACCGGCTCGGAGGTGCACATGGAGCCGGGTCGGGACCACGACTACCACGAGCTCGTCTCCCGCCAGGCCGGGGAACGACCCGCCGTCGAGTGCGACAGCGAGGACCTGCTCTACCTGCTCTACACCTCCGGCACGACCGCGAAGCCCAAGGGCATCGTCCACACCTGCGGCGGCTACCTCGTCGGGACGGCCACGACCTACCGCATGGTCTTCGACGCCCGCCCGGAGCGCGACGTCTACTGGTGCACCGCGGACATCGGCTGGGTGACCGGGCACAGCTACATGGTCTACGGCCCGCTCGCCAACGGGATGACGAGCGTCCTCTACGAGGGCGTCCCGCAGTACCCGGACAAGGACCGGTTCTGGGACATCGTCGAGCGCTACGGAGTGACCATCCTCTACACCGCGCCGACGGCGATCCGGACCTTCATGAAGTGGGGACCGGAGTACCCGGCCAAGCACGACCTCTCGAGCCTCAGGCTCATCGGGACGGTCGGCGAGCCCATCAACCCCGAGGCGTGGATGTGGTACCGGGACACCATCGGAGCGGGCCGGACCCCCGTCGTCGACACCTGGTGGCAGACCGAGACCGGCCAGATCATGATCTCGCCGCTCCCGGGACTCACCACCCTCAAGCCCGGCTCGGCGACGTTCCCGCTCCCGGGCGTCGGCGCCGACGTCGTGGACGAGGCGGGCCAGAGCGTCCCGCTCGGCCAGGGCGGGTACCTGACGCTCACCAAGCCGTGGCCGGCGATGCTGCGAGGGATCTACGGCGACCCCGACCGCTTCGTCGAGACCTACTGGCGCCGCTTCTCCAAGCCCGAGGAGGGGCGCTGGGTCTACTTCGCGGGCGACGGCGCGAAGCGCGACCTCGACGGGTACTTCTGGCTCCTCGGCCGGGTCGACGACGTGATGAACGTCTCTGGACACCGCATCTCGACCCTGGAGGTCGAGTCCGCGCTCGTCGACCACCCAGCCGTCGCCGAGGCGGCGGTCGTGGGCAGGCTCGACGAGCGCACCGGTCAGGCGATCGCCGCCTTCGTGACGCTGAAGGGCGCCCGAGTCGGGGACGACGCCCTCATCGCCGAGCTGCGGGACCACGTCGCCACGCGGATCGGCAAGATCGCCCGACCGGCCTCGATCGTCTTCACCGACGAGCTCCCGAAGACCCGCTCCGGCAAGATCATGCGCCGGCTCCTCCGGGACATCTCCGAGCAGCGCCACCTCGGGGACGTGACCACGCTCGCGAACGCAGACGTCGTCCGCGAGATCGCCGCCAGGGCAGCAGCGAGCACCACGACCGAGGACTGAGCGACATCCCGGACGGGCCGATGCCCGGCCGAGCACCGGCACCGGCCACCAGCACCGTCGCCAGCCCCACCGGCACCACCAGCACCGAGACTGCCAACACGACTGAGGACTGACCACCGAGCCCGGGTGCACGACGTGCCCGGCGCCGGTGGGAGGTACGGCCCGAGCGCGCCGATGCGGTCGGGCCGGTTTGGAGAATGGCGCTCCGGCGCCCCGGACAAGGGGGATCCATGGCCACACCCGCATCCCAAGCAACCGACGCCCCGACGAGCGCGGCCCCGGCGATCGCCGACCCCGCCCCGCTCGGGCTGGCTGGTTTCGCGATGACGACGTTCGTGTTGTCGCTGGTGAACGCGAACATCCTCGCCGCGAACCTGGGCGCCGTCGTCCTCCCACTGGCGCTGTTCTACGGCGGGCTCGCGCAGCTGCTCGCCGGGATGTGGGAGTTCAAGAACAAGAACACCTTCGGAGCCGTCGCCTTCACGTCCTACGGGGCCTTCTGGCTCTCCTACGACGCCTACGTGAAGTTCGTGGCCGGGGGCCTGCCTGCCGCCACCGCCTACCAGGCGACGGGTGTGTTCCTGCTCGCGTGGACCATCTTCACCC
>JAJYGW010000132.1:0-2416 GCA_021790615.1 Actinomycetes bacterium
GGCTCGGGTGGGGACACGGCCGCCGCACCCAAAGTGGCGGTCTCGGAGAAGCCGGTGTAGTTGACGTAGGAGAACGTGAGGACGCCCGCGCGAGAGCTCACGTGATCGGTGATCGTTCCGCTCTCGGTGACGGTATAGGTCGAAGTGCCGACAGATCCGTGCAAGGGGGCCGCATGTGCGAAGCCGACCGTCTCGGTCCCGCTTGGCGACACCGTCACCGTCTTGCCGGCGAGGCCGTCCATCAGAACCGGCGTTCCCTTGTAGCTGAGGGTATCGGACTCGCCGCGGTCGATCCAGGTTCCGACCAGGCATCGGTCCAGCGCCGTGGTGCCTTTCGCTGTGGACGTCGTGGGTGCCGATCCCGGCGACGAGCCGGCGCATGCCCCGAGGAGCAGCCCGATCACCGCGAGCATGCCTGTGCCGCTGATGCGCCACACCGTGCGCGAGGCTCTCGACTGCCGGAGCCTGCTCCCGGCTCTCGGCAGTCGAGCTGCCGACGACAGCATCTCTGGGGCACTTCTCGCCCTGGCGGCGAAGATGTCCCCTCTCGCCCGCCGATGACGGGCTGGGCGGACGGCACCGGTGCGGTTCATCCCGGGCTCCTTGTCTGCAGGGTCAACGGCGGGCTGGCCAATGGCCACCGTGACTCCACGGTGGCCCCGCTAGCCACCGTGACAGTGCCTCCAAGGCGGCCCCGCGATCTCCCTGGCGACGAGACGTCACGAGTCGAATGGTAGACCTCGACGGGGTTGCACGCGTAGGTGCCGAGAACGCCGTCCATGGGTCGTGTGCTGGACTTTGACGTCACCGCCTGATGCAGCGAGCATCCGGGTTGGCCCTCTCGTCACCCGGGCGCGACACCCAAGCGCGCCGACGCGCCCACGAATACGAACGAGCGACGGCCCCGCCCCTGCGCCGGCGAGGGCCGCGCTTCGAAGCTCAGCCGATGATCGTCCCCGCCGCCGTGAACGTGCGCCAGTCCCGCACCGTGATCCCGGCGACCACGATGTCGGTGATGCGGGTCGTCGTGTTCTTCACCGGCTCGACGATGTCGAGGCTCGTGACGACGTAGGTCCCGGGCAGCGGCGCAGCGCCGGTGACCCCGGTGACCGGGTTGAAGCGCTTGTTGACTGTCCCGCCCCCATATTTACAGGCATAGAACCGGTGGTAGAGGTGCCCGGTCGACACGTTGCGCGCATAGAGCAGGAAGTACGGCTCGTTCACGTTGCACTTCCCGCTCTTGTAGGTGAAGCCGATCGTCTTGAGCTGCTTCACCTGCAGGCCCTCGACGCCGAGCACCCGAGCCCCGGCCGGGGTCGTCCCCGACGTCGCCTTGTGGAGCGAGAGCTCCCAGGTGGTGTTGACCTTCACCCAGTTCGAGGTCTCCGACGTCGAGCCGACGTAGGCGTCGACCTTCACCGCGAGCGCCGGGCGCGTGGCGACGGAGACGATGGGTGACGACGGCTTTGAGGTGAGCGAGCCGTAGTTGACGGCGTTCCCGAAGTTGTAGACGTGGCCGGTCGCCGTCGTCAGCCAGTAGCCGCGCCCGGTCCGGTCGAGCGACATGCCCGTGATCGGCGCCGGGAGGCGCAATTTGGAGGTGCCGCCGTAATTGTGGGCGTTCCCGAAGGCGGTCACGGCCCCGTTCGACTGCACGATCCAGTAGCCCTGGCCCGACAGCGTGGAGGCGATGGCGACGACGGGCTTGGTCAGCTTGTGGCCGGCGAGCGAACCGCGGAAGGCCGCGTTCCCGAAGTTGTAGACGTTGCCCGCAGAGGTGGCGATCCAGTAGCCGCCGGAGTCAGGGGTCCGCGCGATGCCGACGACGTGGCCGCCGACAGTCCGCGGCTTGCCGTGCCAGCGGGCGTCCCCGAAGTGGTACACGGTGCCGTTTCGGGCTACGAGCCAGTAGCCGAGGCTCGTGCTCGTCGAGGCGATGCCAGCGATGGGCGACGGCACGCTCTTGCCGGTGAGCGATCCGTAGAACTTGGCGCTCCCGAAGTTGTAGACGTGGCCGGTCGCGGTCGCGAGCCAGTACCCCTCGAGGAACGGGTCCGCCGACGTGCCGACGACGGCGCCGCTCACCAGTCGGGTCCCGAAGGTCTGGGCCTGGCCGAAACGGAACACGTGCCCCGAGGCAGTCGTCAGCCAGTACCCGGGGCCGAGCGGGTAGGCGCCGGCAATAGACGGGGCCACGACGAGGCTCCCGAGCACCGTCACCACGGCCGCCAGCGCGGCCGCGGCGGGTGCCCGCCGCCGCCGCCGTCGCCTCGGGGGCGCGGCAACACCTCTGTCTCCGACAGATCCGGACAGCTCGAGCGTGGTGCTCATGGTGATCACCCCCACCACCATCGACGCGGACCTCGCGTGCATCGAAAGTTACTCACACTTTCTCTCCGAGACAACGGGCTCCTCC
>JAJYGW010000132.1:2426-3950 GCA_021790615.1 Actinomycetes bacterium
CACGGACCAATCCCACGGTGTTCTCACGTCGACCGGGCGAGCTTCACCCAGATCTGACGGGTGCTGTCCAGGTGCAGCGTTGCCGAGGCGACGCCACCGACGACCACCGCGCCCCGCGCGGCCACGACCTCGAACCCCGGCACGGTCCGGACAGAGACGCTCACGAGGTCGGGCCGGATGAGGGGCTGCGAGCCGATCGTGAGCTCGTACCAGCCGCCGGGCATGAGCGGTACCTGCCCGAAGAGCGAGATGCCGACCGAGACGCTCGACCGCGAGGCGATGTCGAGGAACGACGAGTCGGCCCACCTCCCGAGCTCCGGCAGCTGCTCGAGCGGGAGGGAGTGACCGACCGGCGGAAGCGTCTGGCTGCCGGTGAGCTCGGGCGCCAGCCCGCCCGTGACGAGACGGGCGCCGGTGAAGGAGAGCGGCGTGTAGAGCGTGAAGAAGGTCCGGTTCTCCCCGGGAACGAACCCGGGCTCGTACGGCCCGATGATGCTCGCCGGCAGGCCCGACGACGGTGCTCTGTTCGAGAGGCGGACCGACAGCTGGGCCTGCTCGAGGGCGCTTTCGAGCGACCCGCCCGCCCCACGCGCCCCGATCGGGCGGAGCAGCACCTCGTAGGTCATGGATCTCTCGAGGTAGGAGTCGATCTTGTTGCCCGACGCGTTCTGCGTCGTCACCTCGAAAAAGTCCGAGCGGACCGGCGGGATCGCACCGGTCAGCCCGAGGGAGCCGAGCCAGGACTCCGCCGCCCTGTTCGAGCTGTACAGCTCGAGGTGGTGCTCGGCGGCCGCCTGGGAGAGGTCGGTGACGAGAACAGCAGGGTCGGACAGCGTGAGGTCGCTCACCTTGGCGAAGACCGCCTTGATGAGGCGCTCGAGGAACGCCTGGCGGGCGGCCTCGTCGGTCCCGTAGGCGACGTAGGACTGCTGCAGCAGCACCGGCGCCACGTTCGCCTCCGTGAGCGGGACCGGCCACCCGGCGACCTGCACCGGCCCGACGAGGCGGAGCATCGCCGCCAGCCCGAGCGGGTCGACGCCGATCACGCCGTTCACGGGCTCTCCGCCCGAGCGGGGGAACAGGTGCGTGATGATCGCCCCCACCGTCGGGAAGTCCGGCGACATGTTCAGGTTCTGCCAGGTGCCCGCCGGGTCGAAACGTTCGTATCGCGCGAGGTAGTCCCGCGGCGCAGCCAGGTCGGCGAGCGTCCCCTTCCCGTCGAGCCGGCCGATCGGCCCGACCCGGGTCAGCATGAGGTGGCCGCCGCTCGCGACGAGGACGCCGTCGAGGCCGATGAGGCCGCCCGTCGCGCGCGACTCGGAGTTCGTCTGGAAGGCGAGGAAGTAGCGGCGCGTCGTGCCGAGGCCGAGCAGCCCTGGGAGGAAGCGGGCGATGGCGCTCGCCTCGGTGAGGCGCCGGTCGGCCAGCCCGAGCTCGTGGCGGAGGGTCGACTCGGCGCCGCTCAGCACCGATAGGACGTAGGCAGGATGCCACCTCGAGAGCTCGTCGATGCCCGCCTCGAAC
>JAJYGW010000397.1 GCA_021790615.1 Actinomycetes bacterium
TTGAGCATCCCTGAGGTCTGCAGCGACCTGGGCATTCCGGTGGTGCGGAGCGTGTCCGCCCTCGAAGATCTGTGCACGCTCGTGGTCCCCGTGTCCAGGTACTCCGGGCCGTCGGGCTTCTGCGACTCGCCGATCACCGTCGAGCAGTGCGCACGCTGTGTCGGCGACGCCTCGAGCGACCGTGTCATCTGGCTGCCCCCCGCTGCGGGTCAGGGCTCCACGGGCGCGCAGCGTCACGCCGAATTGCGCCGTCGCATCGCCGCGCAGCGAGCTCGTGCAGTCCACCTGTACCGCGACGTCTACGACATGGTGCTCTTCGCGTCCGAGAAGTTCCGCACCTACTTCGAGCAGACCCTGCCCCTCGATCCGCTGCGCGCCCGGGTCCTTGCGATGGGCGTCGACGTCCCCGCAGCGCAGGCCGTCACGACCGCGCTGCCTGACGAAGGCGCGGGCTCGGAGGAGGTCCGCGCCGCGCGCCGGCGTGCGCCACGTCCCCACCTCGGGGCGCCGGTCACGTTCCTCGTCGCCGGCAACACGCACGCAGCCAAGGGGACGGGAGCCGTCGTCTCCGCCTTCAGGCATCGCGAGCTGGCCGAACGGGGCGACTGGCGCCTCCTGCTCGCCGGCGGGGGGGATCGTCGCTTGTACGGTCCCCTCTTGCACGACGATCGCGTGCACGACCACGGCCCCTACGGACCGGACGAGCTCGCGGTGCTCTGCGCGCGAGCTGACGTCGGTGTCTCCGCGTCGGTGTTCGAGACCTTCCACCGCGTGACCCGCGAATACCTCCTGGGAGGGCTCCCGGTGATCGGGTCGATGGCCTTCGGAGTCTCCGACGTCGTCGTGGACGGTTTCAACGGCCTCCTCTTCGACCACGCCGACGGAGACGGGCTGCGACGCGTGCTGGTGCGCCTACTCGAGGAGCCGGCCCTGCTCCGGCGCCTCGCCGCCGCAGCGCGCGCGACCAAGATCCGCAGCGTCGCCGAAGAGGTCGCCGAGCTCATCTCGGTCTACGAGGGAGTGATGGCACTGAGCGCGCGCCGCTCGCGCCCCCGCCGGGGCCCGTGAGCACGCGACCGCGACACCTGCTCGTACGCCGCAGCCTCCCTCGAGCTCAGCTCGCCGAGGGCAGGCCCCGGATCTCACGGGCCCCCCACGGCGTCGGCGCAGCCGGGCGGTCGGCAGGGCCCCTGCCGGCGCTGGCCGCCCACCACAGCAGCGCCGCGACCACGACGATCGCGTAGCCGGCGACAGCGAGCGTCCCGAACGGCGGGTGCCATGCGCCGTGCAGGAAGTCGAGAGGTCCGTCCATCCCGACCGTGTAGCGCCTCAGGGCGTCGAGGAATGCCGCGATCGACGCGACGCCCAGGGCCAGGCAGGCTCCGACAGCGGCAAAGCCCTGCCAGCGGGCGAGCGCCCCGGAGTCCTGCGCGATGCCGACGGCGAGCACCGGGATGCCCACGGCCAGCGGGAGGATGTCACGTCCCTGCCACACGATGCCGAGGCGGTGGTACTGGCTCACGGCGATCCCGACCGGCAGGCACAGCACGCACAGGACCAGCCCGACGAGCGCGGCCCGCTCACGCCACCTGCCCACGACGAGCGCCACTGCGCACATGACGCCGACCACGAGCGCCCACAGTCCGTAGCTGAGCAGCGGTGACGGCGTGTCGAGCGCGCCGAAGATGCCCACCATCTGGTGGAGCCACCAAGGGATGTCCTCGACGGCGGCTCGGATCACGTCGAGCAGGGAGGCGTTGGGGGCGAGGTGGGCGCCGACGGGGAGGAGGTCGAGCGAGTGCTCCGACTCGATCCACCAGACTGCCAGCGCCCCGCATGCGGCCAGCGGGGGGATGGTCCAGCGGACGGGCCGGCTGGCGAACAAGGCGGCGACCGCTCGCCTGCCGCCAGCCAGCGCGAGCAGCGCGACGGTCAGCGCGACCCAGAGCGGCGAGAGCGGGCGGACCAGCATGAAGACCCCGGCGGAGAACGCCACCACGGCGACCAGGCCTGGTGGCGGGGCGTCCGCGTGCTCGGTCACGAGCACCAGGCCCGACACCCACAGGCAGATCGCGGCGCAGATCTCGAGCCCACTCGGGTTCACCACGCCGCCCAGGAACCAGACCATCGGCGTCGCGGCCGCCATCACCGCGACGAAGAGGAGGCGGCGCCGTGACCACAGCGCCACGGTGACGAGCGCGAGCGACACGAACAGCGCGTTCACCAGCGCGCTCATGAGCCGCATGAGGTACAGGCCCGGCACGGACTTCACGAGCAGGGAGGGGAGCCCGACGATCAGGTAGTACAGCGGGGGGTAACGACCGGCATAGGTGGTGGTGCGCACCGGGTGGCCGGACGCCTCGATGGGGAGCGCGCACGACGCCGGGATGTCCGAGTGGAACGCGAAGCACAAGGTGTAGGGGGGGCCGGCGTTGAAGACGGCGGGCACGGTGACCCGGGTGGTCGCGTTCTTGACGCTGCCGATGGTGGACCCGACGAGCTCGCCGCGAACGGCCGCGGCCGCCCTCACGACCTGCGTCGGCTCGTCAGGAGCGGAGAAGAGCGGGCTCGCGATCGACCACGCGGAGAAGTTCAAGAACGTGAGGACCAGGCAGACGGAGAAGAACCGCCACGGATCTGTCGCCATCCGGCGCACCCATCCCGCAGAGCTGCGCGCCCGGCAGGGCAGGTCGGAGCTCGGCCTGACGTCTCCCGGCATCGTTCAGCGCTTCGTTCCGGCGGCTCGCCCCACGCTGCCCACGCCTCAGGGTAACCCGGGGACAGGTGACCCGAGGACCTCTCGACCGGCTTGTCGACGTCGAACCACGAGACGATCCGAAGACGAGCATCGGCCTCGTTGCCCTCAGGCGGACGAGGGGCCGCCAGGCGCGACCGAGGTGGTCACTGCTCGGAACGAACGCGCCGCTCCGCCAACGCGAGCTCGATCCGCCGCAAGAACTCGTGGACGGTCGACTCCGCAACCCGATGGAGAAGCACACGGTCGATCAGCGCGCCCAACCGGTCGAGCGGAGGCCGGTAGGAGGCTTCGATCGCGAGCCGGCACCGGGTGTCGTTGAGGGGCGTGACGACGAGGGTGCCGTCGAGGATCGGGAAGAGCGACCCGAAGAGGGCGGCTTCCCAGCGGATCGGGATCGCGACGCTGCCGTCTCGTGTCCAGTGGGGTCCCAGCCGCACCCTGACCGGGACGCCCAGCAGGCGCTCGCCGATCCCGGGCCCGACGGTCATGAGGAGCTCCTCCCCCGACGCCGTTGCCTCCCCGGCGAGCGGAAGGAGATCGCACCCCGAACAGCGGAGCCAGTTCTCGACCTCTTGCTGGGCCACTTCGATCTCGACGGCGTCTGCCAGGAAGACCGCTGCGTGCGCGGACGGGCTCATGTCGAGTGGGAGCATGCGACCTCGCGACTGGGTTGTCTAGGGCCGAAGGTCCCTGATGCGACGTTGGACGACAGCGCAGCGCAGCGCGGTGCGCCTTCCTCTTCGACGTCGCCCGCCAGCTCGACAACGCAAGGTCGCCCCTGGGGTAGGGGCGCTGGCGCAGGGAAAGCACACAGGCACCGGCGTCCTCGGACCGGTGAGCTCACGGGAGGGTCGACGCAGCGCCTCCGTGGGAGGGCCCTCGTGGGACAGGTAATGACAGGCCCTCCCTGGCTGCGGGGCGCGCCCGTAGGGTGGACGCATGGACAGCCGCAGCGAGATCAAGGAGTTCCTGGCTTCCCGCCGGGCTCGGGTCACGCCGGAGCAGGCCGCCGTCCCGGTCTACGGCCGTAACCGCCGCGTGAAGGGACTGCGGCGGGAGGAGGTGGCGCTTCTGGCGGGGGTCGGCGATCTTGACCTGTCGTTCGAGGCGATGGAGCTGCCCGGCGAGGACCTGACGATGCTCGTCTACACCGCCGAGCCGAGCTCGCCCTCCCAGGAG
>JAJYGW010000383.1 GCA_021790615.1 Actinomycetes bacterium
CCGGCGGTCGCGGCCGCGCCGGGACCGCCTCGCAGCGAGCGCGCGATCAGGATCGAAGGTCTGACCGGCGGGCGCCTCCGCGATCTCTCCTTCGCGCTCGCTCCCGGCGAGATCGTCGGCCTCGCGGGCCTCATCGGCTCCGGGGCCGAAGACGTCCCGTACCTGCTGTTCGGCTCCGAGGCGGCGGCAGCCGGCACGCTCGAGATCGGTGGCGAGGTCCTCTCGATCCCGCACCTCTCGCCCAGCCAGGCGGTCCGCGCGCACCTCGCGTTGATCCCGGCGGACCGCAAGCAGTTCGGGCTCGGCCTCGAGCTCACCGTCTGGGAGAACATGGTGATGCTCGTGCAAGACGACTCCTTCAGACGTGGGGTGTTCCGCCGCGACGAGCTCGTCGAGATCGCCAAGAAGGGGGTCGTCGACTTCGGGATCAAGCCGCCACGCGTCGACGTGCGAGCGAGTGCGCTCTCGGGTGGCAACCAGCAGAAGCTGCTGCTCGCGAAGTGGCTCCTCGCTGGACCCCGGCTGCTGATCGCGCACGAGCCGACCCAGGGTGTCGACGTCGGTGCGCGCCAGGACATCTACCGGATCGTGCGACGTGCCGCCGACGCCGCTGCGATGTCTGTCGTGTGGGTCACCACCGACTTCGCCGAGCTCGAGGAGGTGTGCCATCGTGTCGTGATCGTGTCGCGAGGTCGCGAATCCGGCGAGCTGCAAGGGGAGGAGATGACCGAGGACTCGATCAGCGCCGCCGTGCTCCGGCAGCTCGAGGAGGTGGGATAGGTGGCCACGCCGCTCGTCCGAGAGGCAGGGGCTGCTCCCGGCGCGCCGGAGCACGGGGAGCAAGAGCTCGGGGAGAAGGCCTCCCGGAGCCGAGCCCGGATCAGCCACGGGCTCGACCGCTTCGCGCTCATCATCGCGTTCGTCGCGATCGTCGTCGCCTTCAGCGCGTCGGTTCCTTCGACCTTCGACACCGTCGCGAACCTCTCGAACATCCTCGGCTCCCAAGCCGTGCTGTTCATCCTCACGATCGCCGTGCTGCTCCCGACGATCATGGGTGACTTCGTCGACCTGTCCCTCGGCGCATCCCTGGGTCTCTCGGCGATGACGATCGCCGTCTTGAACGTGAACCATTCCGTGCCGATCGTCTACGCGTGCCTGGCAGGTGTGGGCGCTGCGATCGTCGTCGGCCTGGTCAACACCCTCTTCGTCGTCTACTACGACAACAACCCGTTCATCATCACCCTGGGCACGATGCCGATCGTCGAAGGCGTCACGTTCATCATCAGCACGAACGCCACCGTCGGAGTCGTCTCGACGGGGCTGTCGAACTGGGTCTACACCAACACCTTCTTGTCGATTCCGCTCGAGTTCTACTACGCGCTCGCGATCTTCGTGGCCGTGTGGTACGTGCTGAGCTTCACGCCCGTCGGCCAGAAGGCGCTCGTCATCGGCCAAGCCAGAGACGTCGCTCGCCTGAGCGGCTTCCACGTGAACCGCCAGAGGGCATGGGCCTTCGTCATCGGCGCCGCGATTGCCGGCTTCGCCGGCATCGCGTACGCGGGGACGTACGGCTCGGTCGCCCCGACAGCGGGGAGCGCCTACATCCTCCCGGCGTACGCTGCGGTCTTCCTCGGTGCAACCGCCATCCGTCCGGGGCGGATGAACGCCCTCGGCTCGCTCATCGCGGTCTACTTCCTTGCCACGGGCACGGCCGGCCTCGAGCTTCTCGGCGCGCAGGCCTATATCCAGCAGATCTTCTACGGCGCGGCGCTGGTGGTCGCAGTGGCGTTCCCGACGGTCACCCGCAAGCGGATCTTCAAGCGGCGGAAGACGCCCATCTTGCCCAGACCCACCGCTGCGGGCTCGTAGCGTCAGGCGACGGGAGCCGTGGCCGGGGGCGCTGGACGCGCGCTCGAAGGGGTGCGGGTGGTCGACCTCAGCATCGGCGTGGCCGGCCCGCTCGCCGGGATGATGCTCGCCGACCACGGTGCAGACGTGCTGAAGGTGGAGCCGCTGGCAGGAGATCCCACCCGTTCGCGGGCGGGGTTCCACGTCTGGAACCGTGGCAAGCGGGCGATCGGGTTCGACGCGGGATCGCAACGGGACTGGGCGTGGCTCGGGGACCTCCTGGTGGAGGCGGACCTCGTCCTGGTCGGCACGACTCCTCCTGGCGTCAGCTTCGAGATGCTCTCCGAGAGGGGCATGGAGCCGGACCCAGGTGCCGTATGGATCGTGCTCGCGCCGTACCTGCTGGGCGACACTCCCTGGGCGGCGGAGAAGGAGAGCGCGTCCTTGCTGTACGCGGCCTTGGGCCATGCGTGGAACCAGGGCTCCTACGAAGAGGCGCCGGTCGATTGCGTCTATCCGATCCCGCTGTACGTGCAGGGCCTCTGGGCCGCGACCGTGGCGGTGGCCGCGATGGTCGGAAGGGCGAGGGGTTGGCGGCCGGAAGGGGCGTTCGGGATCGGAGGCGCCCACGCGGCCGTCCTGGCGTCCCCGGGGGCGTTCCTGACCGAGAGAGGCGGCCCGCGGATCGAGCGGCTCGGCGGGCCGCACGGCGCGTTGCCGAACTACCGCTGCTACCAGTGCGGAGACGGGCGGTGGCTGTTCCTGGGCGCGTACAACGACGCCTTCGTGGCGCGGGCGCTGGGCGCCCTCGGCCTGGGCAGGCTCCTCGCGGATCGGCGGTTGGGCGGCGAGCCGGGAAGGGTCAGGCTGGCGGAGAACTTCGCCTGGCTCGACGAGGAGATCGGCAGGACGTTCGCGACCCGGACGCGCCAGGAATGGCTGGGGGCGCTCGAGGCGGCGGACGTACCGGTGGGGCCGGTGCTGTCTCGGGACGACTGGCCCGCCCACCCGCAGGTGCGCGAGCTCGGCCTCATGACCGAGAGCGAGCCGTACGCAGCTGCGGGTGCAAAGATGCCCGGGATCCCGATCGCGCTGTCCGACACGCCGGGTCACGTCGAGGCGAGCGCTCCGGAGCTGCCGGAGCATGGAAGGCGGATCGGGTGGAGAGAGCCTCGCCGGCGGCCGGCAGGAGGGGCGAGGGACGGCGCCAGGAGAGGGCTCCTCCCGTTGGAGGGACTCCGCGCCGTCGACCTGGGGACGGTGATCGCCGGCCCCTTTACGGGCACCCTCCTCGGGGACCTGGGATGCGACGTGGTGAAGATCGAACGTCCTCCCGACGGGGACGACTTGCGAGTGGTCCACGGCGGTCCCGGCCGCGCGGGCTTCCCCGCCTACAACAGAGGTCAGCGCAGCGTGGTCCTGGACCTCCGCGGCGAGCGGGCGAAGGAGATCCTCTCTACGATCCTGGACCGCTCGGACGTGGTCATCGAGAACTTCCGGCCGCAGGTGAGCACACGGCTCGGGCTGGGCTGGGACGCCTTGCGGGAGCGGCACCCCTCGCTCAGCCTCGTGTCGATCTCGGCGTTCGGAGCGGTCGGCCCGTTGCGCGAGAAGCCGGGGTTCGACCCGATCGTCCAGGCACTGAGCGGCATCATGCGGGCGCAGGGTGGCGGCCACGACACAGCCAGCCCGGTGCTGCTGGCCGTTCCGGTCAATGACGTGGTCGCCAGCCTGCTCGGTGCGTTCGGCGCCTGCGCGTCGCTGTTCGCGCGCGAGCGCACCGGCCGCGGGCAGCGGGTGGAGGTGACGCTCTCGGGCGCGGCGACCCTCCTGCAGAGCGAGGAGCTCGTGAGCGGAGCTGCGGCGTCGCTCCGACCCCGGTGCGAGGGCGGTCGGGACTACGAGGGGCACTCACCGCTGAACCGCTACTACCGGACCGCGGACGGATGGGTCTTCGTCGACGGACGGTACCCCGAAGACATCGGGTCCCTCGTCGGCGTGGGGGTCCTCGAAGACGCCGGCGACTCGCCGGAGGAAGCGGACGCCGCCGCCGCTCTGAGCGCTGCGATTCG
>JAJYGW010000084.1 GCA_021790615.1 Actinomycetes bacterium
GCGCAGCCGGCGCAGCCGGCGCTCAGGTGAACGGGATGGAGCTGTACTCGGCCAGCTTCGCGAGCGGGTGGCTCGCGTCGATCTTGCGGATGGTCCCGGACTTGGAGCGCATGACGAGGGACTGCGTGGTGGCGCCCAGGGAGTGGTAGCGCACGCCTTGGAGCAGCTCGCCGTCGGTGATCCCGGTCGCAGCGAAGAAGCAGTTGTCGCCTTGGACGAGGTCGTCGGTTTGGAGCACGGCAGCGAGGTCGTAGCCTGCGTCGATCGCCGCCTGGCGCTCGGCCTCGTTGCGCGGCCAGAGCCGTCCCTGGATCTCCCCCCCCATGCACTTGAGCGCTGCGGCCGCGAGGACGCCCTCGGGGGTCCCGCCGATGCCGAGGAGGATGTCGACGCCTGCCCCCGGCCACCCGGTCGCGATGGCCCCGGCGACGTCCCCGTCCGTGATGAGCCGGATCCTGGCCCCCGAGGCGCGGACCTCCGCGATCAGGTCCTCGTGCCGAGGCCGATCGAGGATCACGGCGGTGACGTCGCGCACGGATTCGCCCAGTGCCTCGGCCACGGCGTGGAGGTTCTCGGTGGACGAGCGGTTGATGTCGACGACGCCTTTGGCCCTCGGCCCGACCGCGAGCTTCTCCATGTAGACGCAGGGGCCGGGGTTGAACATCGATCCGCGGGTCGACACGGCGATCACCGAGAGCGCGCCGCCCCTCCCGAGCGCGGTCGGCGTCGTGCCGTCGATCGGGTCGACGGCGATGTCGACCTCGGGGGGGGAGCCGTCGCCGATGCGCTCGCCGTTGAAGAGCATCGGAGCGTTGTCCTTCTCGCCCTCGCCGATCACCACGGTCCCGTCCATCCGCACGGTCTGGAGCACCACGCGCATCGCGTTCACCGCCGCGCCGTCGGCACCCTCCTTGTCACCGCGGCCCATCCAGCGGCTGGCGGCCATCGCCGCCGCTTCGGTGACCCGGACCAGCTCGAGCGCGAGGTTCCTGTCCGGGGCCTGGGGTTGGCGCTCCACGAGCGAGACCCTAGCGGGCGAGCCCGTCCGGGTGCGGGCTCGTGCGGGCCGGCGGTCCGGATCGCCACCGTGCGCCCGAGCCGGCGGTCCGGATCGCCGCCGTGCGCCCGGAACTGTGGCCACGGCCCTGCACCCGGTCATAATGGCCGAATGGACGAGACCGACGGCGCGGACGGGGTGGGGATCACGGCGGTCGTCGCGCCCGAAGCCCCCGGAGCGTGGGCAGCGAGCGACCATGGGTGCCGCCGGGAGGGCGCGGGGAGCTTCGTCGTGCGGCCTTGCGGCCCCCTGGAGGGAACCGTGCGGGCGGGCGGGGCGAAGAACTCGGTGCTCAAGCTGATGGCGGCGACCTTGCTCGCCGAGGGCCGGCACGTGCTCACGAACGTGCCGGACATCCTGGACGTGGAGATCATGGCGGAGATGCTGCGTGCCTTCGGCGTGTCGGTCACGCGGGAGCCGGGGGGTCGGCTCGTCATCGACGTCCCGTCGATCGCAGAGCTGGTTCCGGAGGCTCCCTACGAGCTGGTCGACCGGATGCGCGCCTCGATCGTGGTGCTCGGTCCGCTGCTGAGCCGATGTGGACGAGCCAAGGTCTCGATGCCAGGCGGTGACGACTTCGGCGGGCGACCGATCGATTTCCACCTCGAAGGGCTCTCCGCCATGGGCGCGCACTTCGAGACGGTCCACGGCAACGTCGAGGCCAGCATCGACCCCGACGCCGGCGGTCGTGCGCTCGTGGGGAGCCAGGTGGTGCTGGAGTACCCGAGCCACACCGCGACCGACAACATCTTGATGGCGGCGGCGCTCGCCAAGGGCACGACCGTGATCGAGAACGCCGCACGAGAGCCCGAGGTGTGCGACCTCGCTGCGTACCTCACCTCCATGGGCGCCCGGATCCGCGGAGCGGGAACGTCGCACGTCGAGGTGGAGGGAGTCGAGGTCCTCACGCCCTCCACCCATGCGGTCGTGCCCGATCGAGTCGTCGCGGCGACCTACCTCGCAGCTGCCGGCCTGTGCGGAGGGGAGATCGTCGTCGAGGATGCTCGGATCGAGCACATGGCGATGCTCGTACGGAAGCTCGCCGCGATGGGCGTGCACGTCGAGCTGCGGCCCACAGGCATGGTCGCGACCCGCGAGGGCCGCCTGCGCTCCGTCGACGTCGCCACGCTGCCGTACCCGGGGGTCGCCACCGATTACAAGCCGTTCCTCGTGACGATGCTCACCGTCGCCGACGGCGTGGCGATCGTGACCGAGAACCTCTTCGCCGGACGGTTCCGCTACATCGACGAGCTGCGGCGCATGGGTGCCGACGTGAGGACCGAGGGGCACCACGCGGTCGTGCGCGGGGTGCAGCGGCTCTCGGGTGCGCCCGTGCGTGCGACCGACATCCGCGCCGGAGCCGCACTGGTGCTCGCGGGGCTCGTCGCCGACGGCGAGACCGTGGTGTCCGATGCCTGGCACGTGGATCGCGGCTACGAGGACCTGGCGGGAGCCCTGAGTGCGCTCGGTGCCGAGGTCGAACGGCGTTGAGCCCGGCGCAGCCTGCGCCCGAGCAGCTGCTCGAGGGGGCAGCCGCGGGGAACCGGGTCTCGCTCGCCCGCCTGCTCTCGGTCGTCGAGCGCGGCGGCGAGGCGAGCGGGGAGGTTGCCCGGCTCGCCTACACGTCGGCGCCGCCGTACACGGTCGGGATCACCGGCGCACCCGGGGCGGGGAAGTCGACGTTGACCAACCAGCTGGTCGCCGTGGCGAGGGGCGGATGGCCATCCTCCGGCCGGCGCGCGGACAGCGAGCCGATCCACCAGGTCGGCGTCCTGGCGATCGACCCGTCGTCGCCGTTCTCAGGGGGGGCGATCCTCGGGGACCGCGTGCGCATGCAGCAGCACGCCACTGATCCCTCGGTCTTCATACGCTCGATGGCGACCCGTGGCCACCTCGGGGGCCTCGCGCTCGCGGTGCCCGACGCCGTGCGAGTGCTCGGTGCGGCGGGGTTCCCCCTCGTGGTGGTCGAGACCGTCGGTGTCGGCCAGATGGAGGTCGAGGTCGCGTCGGCGGCCGACACCACCGTCGTGGTGGTGACGCCTGGATGGGGAGACGCGATGCAGGCCAGCAAGGCGGGGTTGCTCGAGATCGCCGACGTGTTCGTCGTGAACAAGGCGGATCGCCCCGGGGTGAACGAGGCGAAACGCGACCTCCAGCAGATGCTGGACCTCTCGGCGTCCTCGGACTGGCGCCCTCCGGTGCTCACGGCCGTAGCGAGCACCGGCGAGGGAGTCGAGGAGCTGTGGGCCGCCATCGCCGGTCACCGCGCCCACCTCGCAGAGACCGGGGCGCTGGCCCGCCGCCGCGAGGCGCGTCTCGCGCAGGAGCTTCGGCGCGTCCTGAGCGCCCGGGTGCTCGAGGAGGTACGTGCCGTCGGCGCGGGTCGAAGGTTCGACGACGCCGTCCGCGCGATCGCCGAGGGGAGGCTCGATCCGTACCACGCGGCCGAGGACCTTCTCGGCGCGCGCAGCGCCAGCTGAGCGAGGTGCGGTGACCGCCGAGGTCCTGCCGGCCGACAGCTCGTACGACCCGTCGGACCGCTGGTTCCAGCACGCGGTCTTCTACGAGGTGCTCGTCCGCGGCTTCTACGACGCCAACGGCGACGGGACCGGGGACCTCGCCGGGCTGCGCGCGAAGCTCGACTACCTCCAGTGGCTCGGGATCGACTGCCTCTGGCTGCTGCCGTTCCACCCCTCGCCGCTGCGCGACGGCGGCTACGACGTGAGCGACTTCTTCAACGTGCATCCCGACTACGGGACGCTCGGCGATGTCGTCGCGCTCCTCGAAGACGCGCACCGCCGGGGCATCCGCGTGATCGCAGACCTGGTGATGAACCACACGAGCGATCAGCATCCC
>JAJYGW010000405.1 GCA_021790615.1 Actinomycetes bacterium
GACCACCGCGCCGGCGTCGACGACGACGACGACCGCCCACGCTGCGACGACGGCGAAGCCCCTCCCCTGCCCGCCGAACGGCGGCTCGACCAAGCGAGTGACCAGCTTCCCCGCTCCGCCTCCGACCTGCATCACCCCCTCCGGCCACTACGAGGCGGTCTTCACGACCACGGCGGGCAGCTTCACCGTGAGCCTCGACGCCGCCCAGAGCCCGGTGACCGTGAACGCCTTCGTCTACCTGGCCCGGTACGGGTTCTACGACGGGACGATCTTCCACCGGGTCCTGAAGGGCTTCGTCGTCCAAGGTGGCGACCCGAACCCCCCGACCACCGCCGACCCCAACCCGACCGGTGCGCAGGGCCCGGGCTTCCAGGTCAACGGCGAGGTCCCGAAGTCCGGCAAGTACGCGGTCGGCGAGGTCGCGATGGCGAAGACCTCGACCGCGCCGAACGGTGCCACTGGCAGCCAGTTCTTCATCATCACCGGCTCCGCCGGCGCAGCGCTCCCCCCGGACTACGCCCTCCTCGGGACGGTGACGAAGGGGATGAGCGTGGTGGACAAGATCCAAGCCGGCGGGGTCTCGATCTCGAGCGCCACCGGCATCCCGAAGATCACCTACACCGTCCAGCGCGTGACGATCGTCGGATGAGCACGAGACAGCTGCGTCGAGAGCGTCGAGAGAGAGGAACCCCCTGATGGCCGAGCCCACCCCCTGCCCCCCCGCCGACGGCTCCGGCGAGGTCCGCCGCCGCTTCGCGGCCGAGCCGCCGATGTGCATCGACCCCGCCAAGCGCTACACCGCCGAGATGGTGACGTCCAAGGGGTCGCTCTCGATCGCGCTCGACCCGGTCGCCGCTCCGCGGACGGTCAACAGCTTCGTGGTGCTGGCCCGCTACCACTACTTCGACGGGATCGCCTTCCACCGCATCATCCCCGGCTTCGTCTGCCAGGGCGGTGACCCCGAGGGAACCGGACGCGGCGGGCCGGGCTACACCTTCGCGGACGAGCTTCCAAAGCCCGGGCGCTACCAGCTGGGCTCACTCGCCATGGCGAACGCCGGCCCGAACACCAACGGCAGCCAGTTCTTCCTCATCTCCGGCCCCGACGGGATGCGCCTCCCGCCGCAGTACAGCCTCTTCGGCCAGGTCGTGGCGGGCTTGGACGTGGTCGCCGCGATCGACGCAGTCGGGACCCGCTCGGGCACCCCCCGCGAGCGGGTCACCATCGACGCGGTCACCATCACCGAAACCGACTGAGCCGAGCCGCTCGGCGGCGAGCCGTCGGCGGGGCGGCGGCGGCGTTGCCCTGGCAACCAGGGCTACGGCGCCGCTCAGGGGACCGACGCCGCTCAGGGGACGAGGAAGGCGGGGTCCCTCACGGGACGAGGGCGCCGAGCGCCTCGAGCGCGCTCTGCCGTCCGTCCTTCCAGAGGGTCACCGTGCCCGCGCCCGACGCCCGCCAGCTCCCGTCCGGCTCGCGGAGCAAGGCAGTGCGCTCGGGGATCCCGGCGACGACGAGGCCGTCTCCCGACAACCGGACGGTCCGGTCCACCTTCTCGTGGGACCAGGACTCGAAGTGCGGGATCACGGCGAGCTGGCGGACGAGCCCGAGCCCGAGCGTGAAGGCCCCTCCTCGGGGGTCCACCATCGGGTCCGTGAGCACCATCGCTCCCGCCGAGGACCCGGCGACGACCGCACCGGCTCGCCAGGCATCGCAGAGCGCCTCCCAGGCCGGGGTTGCCTTCAGCACCGAGCGCAGGTGGAGCGGGGAACCCCCTCCGAGGTAGATGAAGCGCGCCGAGCGGATGGCGTCGGCGTTGGCCGGGTCGAGCGCGTCCGCGCGGGTCAGCAGCGAGAGCCCCCGTGCCGTGGCGCCGAGGCTCGCGAACCACGCCTCGGCGAACGCGACCGCCCGCTCCGGGCGCTCGTAGGCAGCCGCCGTAGGAAGCACGAGGACATCCCCGCCAGCACGCTCCACCAGTTCGGCATCGAACGTACAGCCGGGCCGCCACTCCGCCCCGCCAACCAGGGCCAGTGGCCCGCAGCGCGCATCGCTCACCCGAGAGACGGTACCAAGCGCCCAGGGGTGGCCCGCCCGGGGGGCGGGGCGGCCTCGGACACCCCGCCAGCTGCGTCCGACCTGCCCGGCGGGCGGAGGCGCCGCCGGCGCGGATGCCCGGACGGCTCGTCGAGCTCCAGCTGGGACCCCTCCGACGCCGGAGTGACAGACCCAGCGGGCAGGATGGGGTCGTGCTGATCGTGCTCGCGGGCGTGGTGCTCGGGATCCTGCTCGCCTTCGTGCACGGCGTCGACGTCCTCGCCGACGCCGTCGCGACACGGGTCGACGAGGTCGTCGTCGAGGCCTGCCGCCATGTGATCGCCGTCCTGCCCGGGGGGCTGGCGCGCAACCGAGCTGCGCCGGCTGCGGTGGCGCTCCTCGCCGTCGCCGTGCCCGGCCTGCTCTCGTGGCTGCTGCTCGGCCTCGCCGGGGCCTCGCGGGCGATCCGGAACGTCGTCGTGGGCGTCGCGCTCGTGGTCGCGATCGGCGGGTTCCTCGTGCTCCCCGTCTCCCACGCGATCGAGCTGGCGGCCGGGGTGGTCGTGCTCGCGCTCCTCCTCCGCGTCGCTACCAGCCTGCTGCTCACCCTCCCCCTCGTTGCCGCTGCCGTCGCGCTCGGCATCCGCCAGGCCATCCGGGCCGTCGAGGGGACCGCGTACGGCCTCCACACGGCGAGCGTCGAGCTCGCCCAGCTGACGGGGATCGACAGCGCGCTCTGGCGCATCCTCGCGATCGTCCTCGCGCTGCTCCCCCTCCTCGGCGCCCTTGCCAGCTTGCGCCGGCTCGTCGACCGCCACTGACACCGCCAGGCAGCGGTCCTGGCGCCAGCGCGTCGTCCGACCGGAGAAGCCCGCAACCCCCACTCGACTACGCTCCGCGCATGGGGACGGAGACGCGCTGCGTCGGGGTCGTCGGCTCCGGGACGATGGGGGCTGGCATCGCAGAGTGCGCGGTACTCGCCGGCCACGTCGTGGCACTGCGGTCGAGATCCGAGGCCCGCGCCAGTGCGACCAGGGCCCGACTCGAGGCGAGCCTCGAGCGCCGCGTGACGAAGGGAAACCTCTCGCCCGGCCAGGCCGCAGCGGCCCTCCGACGCGTCGAGATCGCGACCGATCTCGAGGTCCTCGCAGCGGCAGACATCGTGATCGAGAGCGTCGAGGAGGACCTCACCACCAAGCGGGCCCTGTTCGCCGAGCTCTCGCGCACCTGCGAGCGCGCAGAGCTCCTCGCGACGAACACCTCGACCCTCCCGGTCGTCGAGCTCGCGATGGCGACCGGTCGGCCGGAGTCGGTCTGCGGCATCCACTTCTTCAACCCGGCACCGGTGATGCGCTTGGTCGAGCTCGTCCGGCCGCTGACCGCGAGCGCGGAGACGATGGCCCGGGCGCGGGCGTTCGCCGAGAGCCTCGGGAAGTCCGCCGTCGAGGTCAACGACGAGGCCGGTTTCGTGGTGAACGCGCTGCTCTTCCCCTACCTGAACGACGCGATCCGGCTGAAGGAGCGGGGCGTCGCCTCGCTGGAGGCGATCGACGAGGCGATGAAGGGCGGCTGCGGCTTCCCGATGGGGCCGTTCGCGCTCCTCGACCTGGTGGGCCTGGACGTGAGCCTCTCGATCCTGGAGGCGCTCCACGCCGAGTTCCGCGACGCCCGCTACGCTCCGGCCCCGCTCCTTCGCCGGATGGTGACAGCGGGCTGGCTCGGACGCAAGACGGGCCGGGGCTTCTACACCTACGAACGCCGGCCCACCCCTGGCCAGGGGGGCTATGCCAGTGAACCCGGCGGGCAGGACCCCGGCGGGCAGGACGCGGCCGGGCGAGAGCCCAGCCGGGCCGGCTCGTGAGCGA
>JAJYGW010000308.1 GCA_021790615.1 Actinomycetes bacterium
GTCTCGAACGACGCCGCGATCGAGACCCAGACTGAGAGGAGAGCCAGCACGACCGACAGGCCGAGCGCGACCGGCGGGCGGTCGGTGAACGCCCGGGCTGCCGCGGGCGGGCCGATGAGCAGGCTGAAGATGAGCAGCGAACCCACGACGGGAACGGCCATCGTCGTCACGAGGGCGATCACGACGAGGAAGGCCAGATCCATGAACCGCGTGTCGATCCCTTGCGCCTCTGCGAGATCGGGCGCGACAGACGAGAGGAGGAGTGGGCGGTAGAGGACCAGCACGGCCGCGACGCAGACCGCCGCGATCGCCGCTGTCGGGACGACCTGGCCGGAGGAGATGCCGAGGACCTCGCCGAACAGGAGGGCGAAGATCGCCGGGGCGTACTCGCTCGTGCGCGACAGGAACAGGTCACCGCTCGCGAGCATGACGACGATGGTGAGCGCTGTGGCGACATCCTGGCGTGCCCGACGCCCGAGCGCCGCGATCAACGCGGCGCCGGCGAGCGAGAAGACGCCGAGCCCGAGGATCGTGTTGGCCCCGATGAGGGTGGCCCCGGCGGCGCCGGCAAACGCCCCGTTCGGGAGGGCGTGGGCTGCGAAGGCTGCGCCCCGTAGGACGATGAAGAACCCCGCGACGCCTGCCACGACCGCCACGATCGTGGCAGCCTCCCAGGTGTTGACGAGGTAGCCGGCGAACATCAGTCGACCTCTGGCAAGGCAAGGGCGTCACGGGCTCCCGGGCGGCGTTCGAGGCGTCGCTCCGGGAGGGCCCGAGCGATGAGCCCGGAGGCCAGATAGGCGACGAACACGAGCCCGACGATGCAGAAGCTGACCGGCAGGCTCTCGCCTCCGAGCCAGACGGTGCTGTCATACGCGATGAGCGTGCCGATCCAGACCGAGCCGATGCCGACAGCCGCCGCCACCGCGATCGCCCTCGCCGGTCGCCTCGTCAACCGCTCTGCGACTGCCGCCGGCCCGATGAGCAGCGCCGTCGACAGGATGGCGCCGATGGTGACCGCGGACAGCGACACCGCGAGCGCGAGCGCGAGCAGGAAGCCGCCGCCGACGAGGCGGACGGGGATGCCGCGTGCGGCAGCGAGGTCGTAGCTCAACGACGAGAGCAGCAGCGGTCGGTACAGCAGGGCGAGGAGCGCGATGGAGACGGCTCCGAGCACGGCGACGATGGTGGTCGTGCCGGGTGCGAGCGTGAAGATCGACCCGAACAGCACGGTGACCGTCGCTCCGGTCGTGCTCGAGCTGATCGTGTCCTCGTAGAGGAAGAGCGCGGCGAGGCCGAGCGACGCGCCGAGCACGATCCCGGTCGCCAGGTCGCGACCCCTCGGTCGCCGGATTCCGATCAGCTCCATGACGCCGGCGGCGACGACGTTGAAGGCGACGAGGCCGAAGATCGTCGACACGCCTGCCCAGACCGCGGCGGAACCGCCGGCCGTGCCGATGTCGGCGAGCGAGTGACCGGCGAAGGACTGCCCCCGGATCACGGTGAAGACGCCGACGGCGGCAGAGACGATCGCGACGATGCCCCCGACTGCCAGTGCCACATGAACGGGGCCGCTCGAGAAGAAGCCCGGCTCGAAGACCGGCGCCAACGATGCGGTTACGGCAGCAGAAGGGGAAGGCATGCGGGCGCCCGGCTCAGAAGTCGTGCGTGGGATCGGCGGCGTCGGTGCCCGCGACGACGATGACCCGCCCATGTGTGCGGATCACCTCGACGCGCTGGCCGTAGAGACGGCTCAGCGTCTCCGTGCTCACCACCTCGTCGGTCGACCCCGACACGGCACGGCCGGCAGCGAGGTACAGGATCCGGTCCATGACCGGCAGCAGAGGGTTCATGTCGTGTGCCGACAGGAGGATGCCGATGTGCTGCTCGGCGGCGATGTGCGCGAGGAGCCGCACGACCTCCTGGCCTGCACGGATGTCGAGGTTCGCGAGCGGCTCGTCGAGGAGGAGCAGCCTCGGCCTCGAGATCAGGGCATGGGCGATCATGACGCGCTGCTGTTCGCCGCCCGACAGGTTGCCGACCCGTGCCTCGGCGAAACGAGCAGCGCCCACCGCCTCCAGCATCTCGTCCACGGCCGCCCGCTGTGCCGGCCCGCGCCTGCCCGGCCCGAGACGGTGGCCGTCCAGGCCCAGCGCCACGAGATCTCGCGCCCTGAGCGGCATGTCCGGCTCCAGTGAGATCTTCTGCGGGACGTAGCCGATCTTTGGGCCACGGCCTCCGAGCGGGGTTCGCACGGTACCTCTCGCCGGTGTGACCAAGCCCAGGACGAGCCGAAGGAGGGTGGTCTTGCCGGCGCCGTTGGAACCGATCAGACCGCAGAACTCGCCGGCCTCGAGGGAGAACGACACGTCCTCGAGGACGGTCCGGCCACCGAGGGAGACGCTGACGTCGTCGAGCTCAAGGACGGTGTTCGTCGCCGAAGGCGCACCGATCGGCGGCGACGGCCGGCTCGCGTCGGCGTCGCTGCCCATCGCGCTCACAGGTGCTGCGTGGACTTGCCGTCCACCGCGGCCTTCTCGATGGCCGTCAGCTCGGCCATCATCCACGTCTGGTAGTCGTAGCCGGGGGCCGGCATCGTCTCGTAGAGGCCGACCACCGGGACACCGGCGCTCACGGCCGTCTGGAGGATGGTCTGGGTGAGCGGGTCCGTCACCTGCTGGTTGTAGACGAAGACCTTCACCTTGTGCCGGGTGAGGAGGTCCTCCACGAGCGACACGGCCTGCGGGCTCGGGTCCGTGCCGTTCATGACGTCTGCCTGGAAGCTGAACGGCGTGAGGTTGTCGATCCCCATCGCAGTGAGGAGGTAGTCGCCAACCGGCTCTGTGCTCGCCGCAGCGATCCTCGGGTGCTTCGCCTTGAACGCTGCGATCGCGTCCGTCCAGGGCCTCAGCGATGCGAGGAACTTGGCCTCGTTGACGCGGAACGTGGCGGCGTGGGACGGATCGAGCCCGGAGAGGTCTCCGGTGATCGCCCGCGCCACCGCCGGCATCGTCGCCGGGTCGTACCAGAGGTGCGGGTTCGGGGTGCTGTCCGGCAGGCCGAGCAGCTGCTGCACATCGATCACCTTCCGGGACGAGCTCGGCGAGGCGGAGGCCAGCTTGCTCATGAAGGAGTCGTACCCGACCCCGTTCTCGATGAGGAGCTGGGCGGCGGCGACCTTCGCCGCAGTGCTCGGCGTGGCCTCGTAGGTGTGCGGGTCGGTGTTCGGGTTCGACAAGACCGAGTACACGCTCACGAACCGGCCGCCTATCTGGGAGGCGACGTCGCCGTACTGGTTCTCCCCGGCCACGATCGCGACCCCGCCTGCTCCGCCCGAACCGCCGGAGCCGCCCGAGCCGGACGACCCGCAGGCTGCCGCCCCCAGCACGACGGCGAGCGGGACCGCCACGGTCGCCGCTCTCCGCAAGGTCGCCGTCATTCGCATGCTCCGTCCCCGGTGTCATCTATCTGGATCGATTGCAGATAGTATGCACAGCATAACTGGAGTCGTTGCAGATATGGCCACCGCGACGAGGCTGGTAGGAGCAACATGACCGAACGCCCAAGATCGAGCGCAAGTCCGGGGATCCCGCAGGAGCGCTCCACCCGCCAGAAGCGTGCGCTGGCCGCCGTCCTCGACACCTCCCCCGTCTTCAGGTCGGCTCAGGAGCTGCACGCCGAGCTGCAGGCACGGGGCGAGAACGTCGCCCTCACCACCGTCTACAACCAGCTACGGGCGCTCGCAGAGGTCGGTGAGCTCGATTCGCTGCGCGGTGACGACGGCGAGACCCGCTACCGCCGCTGCCGGACAGAGAGCCACCACCATCACCTCGTCTGCCGGGTGTGCGGGCGCACCGTCGAGGTCGACGGGCCAGAGGTCGAGAGTTGGGCGGAG
>JAJYGW010000115.1 GCA_021790615.1 Actinomycetes bacterium
CTTCCTCACGGCTGTCCACTGGTACTGAGAGGAGAGCATGTCCAGATGAGATCTCTCGTCTCGAACCTCCGGCGATCGGCGGCGGCGATCGTTGTGACGACGGTCGTCTTCGGCTTCGTCTACTCGTTCGTGGGCTTGGGCGTCGCCCAGCTCTTCTTCCGCCACCAGGCGGACGGCTCGATCTCCACGTACGGCTCGTCGCTCGTCGGCCAGAACTGGAACGGCTACTCGACGACCAAGATCCTCGATCCCCAGTGGTTCCACGGCCGTCCGGACGCGGACGACCCGTTGGTGGCGACAGGGAAGCCCGGTGAATCCGGGGCCGCGAACCTCGGCCCGCACTCCGAGGTGCTCGTGCAGGACGTGAAGGCGCTCGTGAGGGCGTGGCACGCCGTCGGGGTGAACCCCACCGCCGATCTCGTCACCTCCTCTGGCAGCGGCCTGGACCCCGACATCACGCCGGCCGACGCGTTCGCCCAGATCCCCATGGTGTCCAAGGCCACCGGTGTCTCGCCGTCACGCCTGCGTCAGCTGATCCGGCAGGAGACGAACGGACCGGAGCTCGGCTTCCTCGGCTCCTCCACCATCGTCGTGCTGCAGCTGAACGAGGCCCTCGCGAAGCTGCGCTGAGAGAGCCTGGGCGCGACGTGACCGGATGGCTGCCGGACGGCTCCGAGCAGTGGGGCGGGCAGCCCGTGGCGCGGACGGTGTCCGACATGAAGGCGCGCCGGCGCGCCGTCCTGCCCGCCGTCCTGCGCACGGTCGTCGTCCGGCGCGCCCAGCAGTCGCACGGTCCCCTCGGCCGGGCGTGGCGACCGGGTGCCTTCGATGCGTGGTTGGACGACGGGACTGGCTCGGCCGTGGTCCGGTGGGTCGGCCGGGAATCGGTGCCGGGCATCGTCGGGGGCGTCCGCCTCACCGTCGAAGGGACGGCGAGCGAGGTCGCGGGGCAGCTGGTGATCGTGAACCCCCTGTACCGCTTCGAGGCGGATGCCTGACGGATCCGCATCGAGAGCCCGAGCGGCGCGGACCCGCGGTGGCGCGACCGCCCCTATCCGCGTGCGCATCCGCCACCCGCGCCTGCCACGGGGCTCCACCATCCGCTCCTGTCGGACGCAGGGAAGAAGTCGCCGGTCGCGTCCTGGACGTAGTCGACGGGCGCCCGAGAGCCCGAGACCACGAGCCCCAGCGCAGCCAGGAAGGCGTCGACGTCCGCGAGGGTCGTCGCGAGCCCGCCGCTCGCGCGGATGGCGCCGGGGATGGAACGGCGATCGCCGCGCAGCACCTGTGACCTCGCCTCCGCGATGCCGTCGGGACCAACACCGAGGAGCCGGGTGAGGTAGGGATGCGCGCAGAAGCACCCGTGACGCACGCCGACGCCGAACTCCGCGGCGAGCCGTGCGGCGACGAGGCCGTGGTGCATGCCGTCCACCGTGAACGTCGCGACCGCGAGCGTCTCGACGCCGAGCGGCGGTCCGAGCAGCCGCACGCGATCGAGCTCGCTCAATCCGCGTCGCAAGTGCGCCGCGAGCACCGCCTCGTGCCTCGAGATCGCCTCCCAGCCGATCCCTTCGAGCTCCTCGATCGCCGCGCCGAGTGCGACCGCGCCGACGACGTTGGGCGAGCCCGCCTCCTCTCGCTCGGGCGGGTCCGTCCACAGCACCTCGTCGAGATCGACCAGCTCCACCGCGCCGCCGCCTGCGAGGAACGGCTCGCCGTCCCTGAACGCGTCGAGCGGCCCGACGAGCACACCCGCGCCGAAGGGCGCGTACATCTTGTGCCCGCTCCAGGCGACGAAGTCCGGCCCGGCGGGCACGGGGCGGTGCGGCGCGAGCTGCGCGGCGTCGAGCACGACCACCACGCCCCTGTCGTGCGCCGCGTCGCAGATCTCCTCGACCGGCGGAAGCCAGCCGGTGACGTTGGACGCCCCGGTGAGCGCGAGCACCCTGGGCACCGGTCTCGTCTCGAGCCCGGTGACGACGTCGTCGACGCCGAAGGTGCCGTCCGCTCCGCATTCGACGTACCGGCGGCGGGCGAAGCGCGCCCAGGGCAGCAGGTTCGCATGGTGCTCGACGACGGTGGTGAGCACCACGTCGTCCTGCTCGAGCCGCAGCCGGAAGGCGAGGTGGTTCAGCGCCTCGGTCGTGTTGCGGCAGATGACCGCCGTGTCGGTGCCTCCGCTCCGCCCGGCGTGCCGCAGCGCCAGCTGGCGGGCGGCTTCGTAGGCGGCGGTCGACAGCCTCGACTTGAACCCTGCGCCCCGGTGGACGCTCGAGTAGGTCGGGAGGAGCTCGTGGACCGCGGCGGCGACCGCGACGGAAGACGGAGTCGACGCCGCGCAGTCGAGATCCACATAGGGCCGTTCGACGCCGTCGAGGCACGGCAGCTCGACCCGCGCACCCACCGCCTCGAGGAGCGGACGGGCCGCAGGGTCCTGGCGCGGAAGGTCGCCAACCCGGCCGTGCCCGGCCCCGGCGTCGAGCGGTGCGTTGGTCACCCAGACAGCCTACGGAGCCCAGGTGGCCGGGCTCGGGGACCTGCCGAGAAGAATGCCGGTAGCGGCGCGACGGCTCCGGCTAGGGTGCCGCGTCGGTGCCCGATGCAGATCCAGGAGCCCGAGCAGCCGACGGCGGGCTCGCCGCGGACGAGCACGCCACCCTCTTGCGGTCGGCGGAGCGCCTCCTCGACGGCGTGGACCGCGCCCTCGCCTCGCTCGACGACGGCACCTACGGCACCTGCGAGGTGTGCGGGACGCCCCTTGGCGACAGCGACCTCGAAGACGACCCGGTCGGCGTGCGGTGCCCGGAGCACCGGGGGCCCCGAGGGGAGTAGCTCCGGTTCGGCCGGCCGGCGGTGCGTCAGCGGCTCGGCGTGCCAGGATGCACCGGGTGAGGTGGTGGCCGCTCAGGGCCACCTTCCGCCGGGCTCCGGTCGTCTGGACGAGCCCGCACGTACGGCAAAGGGGGACCGATGAGCGAGGCCAGCGAGCTCATGATCGGTGCTGTCGTCCACTGCCAGGGTGGCGAGTGCGGCGAGCTGCGGCGCATCGTGATCGACTCGGGGACCGAGGCCGTCACGCATCTCGTGGTCGTACCGAAGGAGGGGGACCGGAGGCCCCGCCTGGTCCCGATCGGCCTCGTCGAGGCCACGACCCTGCACGAGATCCGGCTCAGCTGCACGCCGGAGCGGTTCGAGGCGCTCGACGGCGCCGAAGAGACCGACGTCGCACCCGGCTTCGACCCGGCGCCGGCCGCACCCTCGCTCCCGCTCCCGCTGTTCGGGTTGCGCGGTCTGGCACTGGCCGGGTCGTCGATGGGCTCCGGGCTCCTCGGGCCGATCCGTGTCAAGCCGCACGCAGTCACCGAGGACAACCTCACGGCCGGCGAAGGCGAGGTGTCGAGCGGGCAGCCCGTCCATGCCGCGGACGGCCCGGTCGGCCACGTCTACGGCCTGGTCGTCGGCCCCGGTCGACAGGTGTCCCACGTCCTTCTCGGCGAGGGGCACCTGTGGGGAAAGAAAGAGGTCGCCATCCCGATCGGCGCGGTGAAGCTCGTCGTCGACGACGGCGTCTACCTGACGCTGACGAAGAAGGAGGTCGGCGACCTGCCCCCCGTCGACCTCGAGCGCCTCGCCTGAGCCCGCCGGTCGTCCTCGGAGGCGAGAGCCCGCCGGCCGGAGCGCCGTCGCCAGCTCCGAAGGCCCCGGACGAGGACGACCTGCGCGGCCCGGACCGCGGCTACCGTCCCGGCGCAAAGAGAGGACCTATGCCGCTCTTTCTCGTCAGGCTGCTGACCCTCGGACCTCGTCGGCACGCCCTCGTGCTGATCGGCGCTGCGATCTTCTTCATCGTCGCCGGTAGATCGG
>JAJYGW010000081.1 GCA_021790615.1 Actinomycetes bacterium
GCCGCCTCCGCGAGCGGGTGCTGCGCGGCCTGCGACGAAGGGGTCGCGGAACCCGGGATCGGGTTCCCGTGCGGGCACGTTGCTGGGTCGCCGAGCAGCTGGACCAGCCGAGCCTCGACGTCGTCGGAGATCACGTGCTCCCAGCGTCCCGCTTCCCGGTGGACCTTGTGCCATTCGAGCCCGATCACGTCGGCGAGCAGCCTCTCGGCGAGCCGATGCTTGCGCACCACCTTCTCAGCGAGGAGCGAGCCCTTGTCCGTGAGCTCGACGACGCGCCCTTCCCTGCGGACGTAGCCGTCGTCGGTGAGACGCTCGAGCATCTCGGAGACCGACGGCGCAGACCGTCCCAGGCGCTCGGCGATGCGCGCCTGGATGGGCTGCGTGCCCTCCTCTTTCAGGTAGTGCACCGCCTGGAGGTACTCCTCGACCGGCGTGTGGTAGCCGTCGTCAGCCGTCGGATGGGCCACTGCGGCCGAGCCTATCGGCGACGTCGGCTCTGATGTCCCGGTGCCGGGGCGCACCAGCGGAGCGTGCGGCTCCTAGCATGAGCCCGGTGCCTACCACGAGCGCCGGCGCACCCGGCGCCAATCCCTTCGAGCAGGCGCGCATCGCAGCGCGAGAGCTCGGTCGCATGACGGGCGCAGCGCGCCACGGAGCCCTGGTCGTGCTCGGCACGGGTCTGTCCGCGGCTGCCGAGCTGCTCGGTGCCCAGGGACCGCCGATCGACCTCACCTCCCTCCCGTGGTTCGCGCGCTTCACCGGTCCCGGCCACCGCCCTGAGGCGTGGTCGGTGGAGATCGAGGGGGAGCGCACCCTGGTCGTTGCCGGACGGCTCCACCTCTACGAGGGGAGGAGCCCGGCCGAGGTCGTCCACACGGTGCGCACCGCGATCGCAGCGGGAGTCGAGGTCGTCGTCCTCACGGCCAGCGCGGGCGCCATCAACCCCGCTCTCTCGCCCGGAGAGGTCGTCGTCATTCGCGACCACCTCAACATGACGGGCACGTCGCCGCTCGCAGGGCTCGCCATGGACGGCGCGGCGGGCTCCCCCCACACCGACATGACCGACGCGTGGTCTCCGCGCCTTCGCACGCTCGCCCTCGCCGTCGCACCCCTCCAAGAGGGCGTCTACGCGCAAATGCCCGGTCCCCAGCTCGAGACGCCCGCCGAGGTCCGCATGCTCGGGGCGCTCGGGGCCGACCTCGTCGGGATGTCGACCGTGCCCGAAGCGATCGCCGCACGCCATCTCGGAGCGGAGGTCCTCGGGCTCGCCGTCGTGACCAACGCCGCAGCCGGAAGCGCCACCGGGCCGCTCGATCTCGACGAGGTCCTCCGCGTCGCGTCGGGATCGGTGCCGACCGTCGCCAAGGTGGTCAGAGGAACGCTCCGCGCGCTCCGGACGCCGGCATCGGCACCGTCCGGAGACGCCGAGCCCGCCCCCACGTAGGGTCCCGCGCGCAGCAGGCCCGCCGGCGATCAGCCAGCGAGGACGTCGACGAGCTTGCGATCCCTTCGTGCTCCGAATTTGACGACGCCGTCGGCAGTCGCGAAGAGCGTGTCGTCAGCGCCGCGGCCAACGTTCACCCCCGGGTGGATCCGGGTGCCGCGCTGGCGCACGATGATGGCCCCAGCGCGCACGGTCGTGCCGTCGAACACCTTGACGCCTAGGCGCTGCGCGTTCGAGTCCCGGCCGTTACGGGTGGACCCCCCGCCCTTGGTCTTCGACATCGATCCTCCTCGTCCTCAGGTGTCCTCTGGGGCCGTCAGGGCGTCACGATGGAGAGGATCTCCACCGTCGAGTACCGCTGGCGGTGCCCCCAGCGACGTCGCTGGTTGGTCTTCGCCTTGTAGGTCATCGCGTTGATCTTGGGGCCCAGCTCCTCGCCCAGGACCTTCCCGGTGACCGTGACGCCGGCGAGCTCACTGGCGGTCGCGCGCACGGCTCCTCCGTCGTCGACCACGAGGACCGGCTCGAGAGGGACCTCGGAGCCGACGGGCTGGCCGAGGAGCTCCACGCGAACACGGTCACCCTCGGCAACGCGCTCCTGCTTTCCTCCGCTGCGGATCACGGCGTACATGAAGAAGGGAGTCTACTGCAGCTCGCTCAGAGCACCGACGCGTCCAAGACGATCCCGCGGCCGTGGCACACCTCGCACTCCGTGGACAGCGACTCGATCAAGCCCTCCGAGATCCGCTTGCGGGTCATCTCGACCAACCCCAGCTCGGAGATGTCGAAGACCTGGGTCCTCGTCTTGTCCCGCGCCAGCGCTGCGCGGAGCGCCGCGGCCACCTTCTCCCGGTTCTCCTTCACCTCCATGTCGATGAAGTCGATCACGATGATCCCGCCGATGTCGCGGAGCCGGAGCTGCCGGGCCACTTCCTCGGCAGCCTCGAGGTTGTTGCGGAAGACGGTCTCTTCGAGGTTGCTCTTGCCGACGTTCTTCCCGGTGTTGACGTCGATCACGGTCAGTGCTTCGGTGCGCTCGATAATGAGCGACCCCCCTGAGGGCAGCCACACCTTGCGATCGAGCGCCTTGTGCAGCTGCTCGTGCACGTGGTAGCGGTCGTATATTGGCTGGCCTTCGCTGTCGGCGTCGTAGAGCTCCACGCGGTCGGCGAGGTCGGGGCTGACCGCCTCCACGTAGCTGCGCACCTCGTCGTAGAGGGCCGGGTCGTCGATGATGACCCCCCTGTACTCGCTGTTCAGCTCTTCGCGCAGGATCCGCACGGCCAGCTCGGGCTCGCGGTAGAGAAGGCCCGGCACCGTCATGCGACGCGCAATCTGCTCGATCGAGGACCACTGCCCGAGGAGCCCCTCGACGTCCCGTCTGAGCTCGGCCTCTGTCGCCCCCTCGGCAGCCGTGCGGACGATCAGACCGTGCCCCGCGGGGCGCACCGCGTCGACGATCTTGCGCAGCCGCCGGCGCTCGTTGTCGCCGAGGCGCTTGGAGATGCCCACGGCTTCGCTGTTCGGGACGAGCACGACGAAGCGGCCCGGCAGCGACACCTCCTGGGTGAGGCGCGCCCCCTTGGCGCCGATCGGGTTCTTCGTCACCTGGCACATGATGAGCTGGCCCGGGCGGAGCACCTCTTCGATCCGCGGTTCCGCCTTGCGGGCACCGGGGTCGACGTCGTCGGTGTCGTAGCGGACGTCGCCGCGGTAGAGGACGGCGTTCTTCGGGATGCCGATGTCGACGAAGGCCGCCTCCATCCCCGGGAGGACGTTCTGGACGCGGCCGAGGTAGATGTTGCCGTCGATCTGCGTCGTCTCGTCCTGGGAGCGCGACACGAAGTGCTGCACGAGGGCGCGACCCTCCAGGACCGCGATCTGCGACAAACCGGGCTGAACGTGGACGCAGATGAGGTACCGACCGGTCGAGCGTCCCTTGCGCTCCCTTCCGCCTCGGCGACGCCGGCGTTTGGAAGCGGCGGTGCCGTCGGCGGCGGCTTCGGACGTCGCACTCCCCGCACCCTGCGCCTGGTCGCCGGGCACCGGCGAGCCGACCGCCGGACCCCCAGACGCCGACGTCTTCGGTACGGCCGTCCTGACTGCCTCGGGCCCGGACCTCTGCGACGAGACCGCTACGGGCGCGACGAGCGGGCGCTGAGAAGGCGCTGGCCTGGTGTCGCCGATCCGCGGGCGCCGCTCAGGCGCCGACGCGTCTCTCTGCTCGCCTACCCCGGCGCCCCCTGCTCCTTCTTCATCCCTGGTGCGGGTCAGAGCCCGCTGGGGGCCGTCGGTCCCCGGCGCAGCCTCGTCGGCCGGGGGACCGATCGCGGTCCTCCCGTCCTCCAACTCTTCCATGAGGGAGATCCCTCCTTCGACATGTCATGACGCCCGCCTCTGGGCGTGCGTG
>JAJYGW010000032.1 GCA_021790615.1 Actinomycetes bacterium
GCCGTACCTCGTTGCCGGCCGCATCCGAGCCCGGGGGCCGGACCGAGAGGCCGGCCACATCCCCTGCCCGGCCCGACCTCGCTCCCGGCGCGCGTACCCCGTTGCCGGCTACCCCTGGCGGGTGAGCGGCCGGTAGCGGATGCGGTGCGGCTGGTCGGCGGCCACCCCGAGCCGGCGGTGGCGGTCGGCCTCGTAGGCGGAGAAGTTGCCCTCCCGGAACACCGCGGTCGAGTCCCCCTCGAAGCCGAGGATGTGGGTCGCGATCCGGTCGAGGAACCAGCGGTCGTGGCTCGCGACGAGGGCGCTCCCTGCGAAGGCCTCCAGCGCCTCCTCGAGCGCACGGAGCGTGTCGACGTCGAGGTCGTTCGTGGGCTCGTCGAGGAGGAGGAGGTTCGCGCCGCGACGCAGCACGGCCGCGAGCTGCGCGCGATTGCGCTCGCCGCCCGAGAGTGTGCCCACCCGCTTCTGCTGGTCGGTCCCGCGGAACCCGAACGCCGAGAGCCATGCCCGAGCATGGATCTCCCGTCCCCCGACGTCGAGGAGCTCGACACCTCCCGAGACGTGCTCGTACACCGTCGCCGCCGGGTCCAGGTCGGCCCGGCTCTGGTCCGCGTAGGCGAGCACGACAGTCTCGCCGAGGGTGAGGGTGCCGGCGTCGGGCTTCTCCTCTCCCGCGATCATGCGAAACAGGGTGGTCTTGCCGGCCCCGTTCGCGCCCACCACCCCGACGATCGCGCCCGGCGGCACGGAGAAGCTGAGCTCGTCCAGGAGGAGCCGGTCGCCGAAGCTCTTGGAGAGCTGCGACGCCTCGAGCACGACGTTGCCGAGCCGGGGCCCCGGTGGGATGGTGATCTCGTGCCGGTCCGGGCCCGTGGCGGCCGAGGCCACCTCGGCGGCAAGGCGCTCGTAGGCGGCCAGGCGCGCCTTGCCCTTCGACTGGCGGGCGTGGGGGGAGAGCCGGACCCAGGCCAGCTCGGCCTCGAGCGCCCTGGCCCGAGCAGATGCGCTGCGCTCCTCGGTCGCGAGCCGGTCCCGCTTCTGCTCGAGCCAGGACGAGTAGTTCCCGTGCCACGGGATGCCCCGCCCGCGGTCCAGCTCCAGGATCCACTCCGCCACGTCGTCGAGGAAGTAGCGGTCGTGGGTCACGGCGACGACGGTCCCCGGGTAGGCCTGGAGGTGGCGCTCGAGCCAGGCGACGGACTCGGCGTCGAGGTGGTTCGTCGGCTCGTCGAGGAGCAGCAGGTCTGGGCGCTCGAGGAGGAGCCGGCACAGGGCGACCCGGCGGCGCTCCCCGCCGGAGAGCGTTGCGACCGATGCCTCGAAGGGTGGGAGCCGCAGCGCCTCCGCCGCGAGGTCGAGGTCGCGTCCCACGTCCCAGGCGGCCGCGGCCTCGATGCGGTCCTGGAGCTCGCCGTACTCGGTGAGTGCCCGCTCCAGGGGCTCGCCCTCCAGCGTCCCGAGCGCACTCCCGAGCTCCTCGAAGCGCGCGACGAGGGCGAGCCGGTCGGCGACGCCCTCCTCGACCACCCCGCGGACATCCTTCGCGTCGTCGAGCGCGGGCTCCTGGGCCAGGTAGCCGACGCTGTAGCCCGGGGTGAGGCGCGCCTCGCCCCGATAGCCGTCGTCGACGCCGGCCATGATCCGCAGCAGCGAGGACTTCCCGGCGCCGTTTGCCCCGATGACGCCGATCTTCGCGCCCGGGAAGAACGAGAGGCTGATCCCGGAGAGCACCTCACGGTCCGGGGGGTGGACCCGGGAGAGGTCGCGCATGGTGAAGATGAACTGCGGGGCCACGGCCCGAACCTAGCGAGGGCGAGCGGAGCCGACGTTCGCCGGCGCGCGAGGCGAGCGGTGCGAGCCCTGCCGCCCTCCGGCGCTTCCTGCCCGGTGGGCTAGGGTGAAAGTCGATGCCACCAGCCTCTTCCGGCAAAGCCTCGGGCCAGCTCGGGGCGTTCGGGCCGAACGCCTGGCTCGTCGACGACATGTACGAGCTCTACCGACGGGATCCCTCCGCAGTGAGCGAGAGCTGGCAGGAGTTCTTCGCCGACCGTGCGCTCGCGCTCGGCGACCCCCGGTCGTTCGCGTCGAGCGGCGAGGACGTCACCGCGGGCTCGGACGGGAACGTGGGCCAGGTCGAGCCGGTCCCCGGCGCGTCCGGTGCGCCGGCGGGCACGACGCTCCTGCCCCCGCCCCCCGGAGGGCCGGGTGGGGCCGATCCCACACGCCGAGCGAACGGCACGGGCCCCGTCGCGCAAGCGCCGGGCGCACCGTCGCCCGCAGCGGGGCTTGCGCCCGTCGAGGGAGTGCCCGCGCCGCCAGCAGCGCGACCCGCTCCGGTCGAGGAGGGACCGGCGCCCACGCCGCTGCGGGGTGCTGCAGCGCGCATCGTCGCGAACATGGAGGCGAGCCTCGCCGTCCCGACGGCGACGAGCGTCCGGCCGATCCCGGCCCGGCTGATGGAGGTGAACCGCAAGGCCATCAACGACCACCTCGCCCGCACGAGCGGCGGCAAGGTGAGCTTCACCCACCTCATCGGCTACGCAGTGGTCCAGGCGTTGGTCGCCGTGCCGGCACTCAACTCCTCCTTCGTCGAGGACGTGGACGGCAAGGGCGCGCCGGGCGTCCTGCGCCATCGCCATGTCGGGCTCGGCCTGGCCGTCGACGTCGAACGCTCGGACGGCTCGCGGACGCTGATGGTGCCGTGCGTGAAGAACGCGGACACCCTCGACTTCCGGAGCTTCCTCCTCGCCTACGAGGACCTGGTGCGCCGGGTGCGGACCGGGAGGATCACTCCCGAGGACTTCGCGGGCGTGACCGTGTCGCTCACCAACCCCGGGACGCTCGGCACGGCCCACTCCGTGCCGCGCCTCATGCCCGGACAGGGGACGATCGTCGGCGTCGGTGCGATCGACTGGCCGGCGGAGTACCGTGCGGCCGACCCCCGACGCCTCGCCGAGCTGGGTGCCTCGAAGGTCGTGACGCTCACCTCCACCTACGACCATCGGGTCATCCAGGGTGCGGAGTCGGGGCTGTTCCTCGGCCGCATCGAGCAGCTCCTCACTGGCGCCGACGGCTTCTACGACGAGGTCTTCCGCTCGCTCGGCGTGCCCTACGAGCCGGCTCGCTGGAGCAGGGACGCGAACCCCGTCGGGACGGACCTGACCCGGCTCAAGCAGGTCCACGTGCAGTCACTGATCAACGCCTACCGCGTCCGGGGCCACCTGATGGCGGACCTCGATCCGCTCGGCCTGCGACCGCCCTCGCTCCACGCCGAGCTGGACCCGGCGACCTACGGGCTCACGCTGTGGGACCTGGAGCGGGAGTTCCTGACGGACGGGCTCGCGGGCCAGGAGACGATGACGCTCGCCTCGATCCTCCAGGTGCTCCGCGACGCCTACTGCCGGACGGTCGGCGTCGAGTACATGCACATCCAGGAGCCGGAGCAGAAGCGCTGGATCCAGGCGCAGGTCGAGGGAACGGAGCACCGCGCGACTGCCGAGGAGCAGCAGACGCTCATGGAGCGGCTGAATGCCGCCGAGGCGTTCGAGCGCTTCCTCCACACCCGCTACATCGGCCAGAAGCGCTTCGGGCTCGAGGGGGCGGAGTCGGCGATCGTCCTGCTCGGCTCGGTCCTGGACGAGGCGGCGGCAGCGGGGATGGCCGAGGCCGTGCTCGGGATGGCGCACCGTGGCCGGCTCAACGTGCTCGCGAACATCGTCGGGAAGTCCTACGGGGAGATCTTCCGGGAGTTCGAGGGCGACCTCGACCCCGAGACCGTGCAGGGATCCGGTGACGTCAAGTACCACAAGGGTGCCGCCGGCAAGTTCGTCTCCGCCTCGG
>JAJYGW010000112.1 GCA_021790615.1 Actinomycetes bacterium
TTCCCGCCTACCGACGGCGTCTCACTCATCGGCCCTCCTCCCATCCCTCGGACTCGAGCAGGGCGCTGCGCAGCGTTGCGAGTGCCTCGTCGCTCGCCTGCCACATCCCCCTCGAGGCGGCCTCGAGCAAGCGTTCCGCGATGGCACCGAGCGCCCAGGGGTTCGAGGTCGCGAAGTGCTCCCGGGACCGGGGATCGGCCACGTAGGCCTCGGTGACCTTCTCGTACATCCAGTCCTCGACCACCCCGGTCGTGGCGTCGTAGCCGAACAGGTAGTCCACCGTTGCCGCCATCTCGAACGCGCCCTTGTAGCCGTGGGAGCGCATGGCGTCGAGCCAGCGAGGGTTGAGCACACGGGTCCGGACGACCCGTGCCGCCTCCTCGGCCAGGCTGCGGACGCGGGGGCGCTCGGGGTTCGCGCTGTCGCCGAAGGCGGCGAAGGGGGCGCTGCCGCGGATCGCCTCGACCGCCGCGACCATCCCGCCGTGGTCCTGGAGGTAGTCGTCGGAGTCGAAGATGTCGTGCTCCCGGTTGTCCTGGTTCTTGGCCGCCACCTCGACCCCCGCGAGCCGCTCGGCGAGCGCTCCTCCGGCGGCGGCCCCCATCGCCGCTCGGGTGTAGGACCAACCGCTCCACTCGAGCCAGACGGCAGCCAGGTCGGAGCGCTCCCGCCAGCCGCCCGACTCGAGCACCCCGAGGACCCCCGACCCGTAGGCGCCGGGCTTCGGACCGAAGACCCGAGGCCCGGCCCCCGCCGCCACGACGGGATTGGCGTGGTGGTCCTCTTCCAGCGCGGCGACCAGGTCCACCGCCTCGTCGATCAGCGCGACCACGTGGGGGAAGGCGTCGCGGAAGAACCCGGAGATCCGGACCGTCACGTCGACGCGAGGACGCCCGAGGGACTCGAGGGGGATCACCCGGAGGCCCTCCACGCGGCCCGTCGCGCCGGACCAGACGGGCTCGACCCCGAGCAGCGCCAGCACCTCTGCCACGTCGTCCCCGCCCGTGCGCATCGCCGAGGTCCCCCAGACCACGAGGCCGACCGACGCCGGCCAGTGACCGGATCGATCCCGGTGCTCGGCGCAGAGGGCCTCGGCGAGACGGCGTCCGACGTCCCACGCGAGCGGGGTCGGGACGGCCCGGGGGTCGAGCGCGTAGAAGTTCCGACCGGTCGGGAGGACGTGGGCGGCACCCCGGCTCGGCGCACCCGATGGGCCCGCAGCGACGTAGCGGCCGTCGAGCGCGCCGAGCACCGCCGGGATCTCCGAGGTGGTCCCGGCCAGGGCGGGGACGAGCCGGTCGCAGATGAACCGGAACGTCGGGTCGTCGCTCTCCACCTCCCATCCGGCCGCTGCGAGTCGCTCCACCTCGGCCCGGCACGCAGCTTCGAGCTCGTCGATCTCGTGGCGGTGGTTGCTCGCCGGGTCGATCCCGAGTCGCGCGGCGAGGTGGGCCCGCAGGCTCGGGACCTCCCCCTGGGCGAGGCGGGTGCAGGCGAGCACGGCGTCGACCAGCGAAGCACCGGTCGGCGCCTCGCCGAGCACGTGGAGGCCCCCGCGGATCTGGGCATCCTTCAGCTCGCAGAGGTAGCCGTCGATCGTGAGGACGAGGTCGTCGAAGCTCGGGTCGGCGAAGTCCGGGACCGTGTCGAGGCCGAGATCCCTCGTCAGGCTGGTCGCCTCGAGGAGGTTCCACACCTCCGCACGGATCGCCGGCAGCTTCGTCGGATCGAGCGCCGCGAGCTGGGCGTGGGTGTCGAGGAGCCCCTCGAGGCGAGTGAGGTCCTCGTAGGTCTCGGCGCGCACCAGCGGCGGGGTCAGGTGGTCGACCACCACCGCGTGGGCACGCCGCTTGGCCTGGGTGCCCTCGCCCGGGTCGTTCACGACGAAGGGGTAGACGAGGGGGAGGTCCCCGAGCACTGCGTCCGGGCCGCACGCCCCCGACAGGCCGACCCCCTTGCCCGGCAACCACTCGAGAGTCCCGTGCTTGCCGAGGTGGACCACGGCGTGCGCCCCGAAGACCTCGTCGAGCCAGCGGTAGAAGCCGACGTAGTGATGGGTGGGTGCCAGGTCCGGCGAGTGGTAGACGGCGATCGGGTCCTCGCCGTAGCCCCTCGGCGGCTGGATCGCGACGACGACCCCCCCGAGATCCAGCCCGGCGAAGACGAGGGTGTCCCCGGCGAGCCCCACCGAGCCCGGGGCGGGCCCCCACCGCTCGATCACCGAACGCCGGAAGTCCGCGTCGAGCCGGGCGAAGGCGGCCTCGTACTCCTCGACGCGGTACCTGCCCACCGCTCGTGCGACCTCCTCGGCGCTCGGCTCGGGGCGGTCGTAGGTGAGCCCGTCCGCAAGGGCGGCCATGAGGGCGTCCCCGTCGGGGGGGATCTCCTTCACGAGGTAGCCGGCGCCGGCAAGCGCCTGGAGCAGTCGGATGGCCGATGCCGGGGTGTCGAGGCCGACGGCGTTGCCGAGCCGGCTCCGCTTGGTCGGGTAGGCCGAGAGCACGATCGCGACCCGCCGCTCGGCGACCGGGACCCGCGCCAGCCCTGCGAGCCGGCAGGCGAGCCCGGCCACGCGCGCCACCCGGTCGGGCCGGCAGCGGTACGCGCTCACGGGCGTGCCCAGCTCGTCCCCGTCGTCGACGACCTCCTTGAACGCGAAGGGGACGCCCACGATCCGGCCGTCGAGCTCGGGGATCGCAACGCCCATCGCCGCGTCGAGGGGCGAGAGTCCACCGGTCGAGGCCAACCACTCCGCCTCGGAGGTGGTCGCCGCGACGGCCTGGAGGACCGGCACCCCGAGCCGTGCGAGCGCCGCCACGTCCCAGTCTCGCTCCACTGCACCCCCGCCCGGGGCCAAGCGGTGGCCCGCTGCGTCGATGCCACCGGCAGCGGGCGCGCTCCCGCCGCCGGCCCAGACGGTCGCCACGACTGCCGACACCCCGGCTTCGGCGAGCAGCTCGAGCGCGGCCACCGGGCCGCCCGGCACCCTCGGGCGCAGCGAGTAGCACCAGACCGCCACGGCCTCGCAGCCTCGCGCTTCGATCGCCTGGCAGAGCTGCTCGACGAAGTCGACGTTGCCGGCCACGAGGTGGGCACGGTAGAAGACCACCCCGACCTTGGGCCGACCAGGAGGCGCCGGCGGGGCCGGGGGTGCGAGGACCGCCTCGCCGGCCGCGGCGGGGCGCGAGCGCTCGAGCACACCCACCTCGGGCACGGGCTCGGGCGGTCGGACGTCGAGGTCGAGCCCGGCGAGCGTCACACCGAGGTAGCGGAGCGCCTGCTCGAGGTTTCCGAGGCCCCCCTCGGCGACGTAGGCGAAGACCGTCTCCAGGGTCGGGCGGGCGACCGTAGAGGCGGCGGCGAGCTCCTCGTCGAGGGTGGCCTCTCCCCCGAGTGCGATGAGCGGGACCGCGGCCGAAGCGGCCGCTGCGGCGAGGGCGTCGAAGCCTTCCGGCCACGCGCGCCGTCCGCCGAGCAGACGTACCACGACGACGTCGACGCTCTCGAGGCTCGGGGGTCCCTGGAGCCGGGACGGGTTCGCCGCGCGCACCCCACCGAGCTCTGCGGGCAGGCCCTCCGCGATCGACCGGAGCGCCAGGATCTCCGTGTCGGCGGTGGTGAGGAAGAGGATCACGGTCGGCCTCCAGGTCGGGGGGTGGGTGGCTCGACGGAACTGGCTGGCTCGAGGGGGGTGGGCGGCTCGACGGGGCGGGCCTCGTCGATGGCAGCGAGGAGCGCAGTCGTGTCGAGGTAGGACTGCACGGCGTCCGCGAGGCGGTCGAGCTGGGCCTCCCGCGCCGCGCGGAAGGAGACCCCGGCGGGGACGAAGCG
>JAJYGW010000346.1 GCA_021790615.1 Actinomycetes bacterium
TGATGATGCCCGCCTGGCTCCCCGTGAACGAAGCTGCAGCGACGCCGAGCTCGGCGAGTGCCATGCACACGAGCGCCATCGAGATGCGCTCGCCGGCCGTGAGGAGCATGTCGAGCTCGCGCCCGGGCTGGACGCGGCTCACGTCCCTCGCCAGCCGGATCAAGTCGTCGGTGGTCTTGCCCATGGCGCTCACGACGACGACGACGTCGTCGCCGGACCGCCGCGTGCGTGCGATGTGGTCGGCGACCGCCCTGATCCGCTCCGAGTCCGCGACCGAGGTACCGCCGTATTTCTGGACGACGAATGGCACGGCGCAAACCTAGCGCCGCGTCGCGGCTAGCTTGTCCGACCGTGCCGAGCGACAAGCGAGCGCGCCAGCGCGCGATGAGGGAGCTGAAGCTCGCCGAGCAGGAGCGCAAGCGCAAGCGGAGCAGCTCGCTGCGCAAGGGCGCCGGAGCGGTCGTGGTGGTCGCGGTCGTGGTGGGGCTCGTCGTGCTCTTGAGCAGCGGGGGCGGCCCGAAGAAGAAGACGACGAGCGCGAGCACGACGACGAAGACGTCCACCTCGGCTCCCGCGTCGACGACGACCTCCTCGACCGTGCCCGGCACCCCGACGACGGCACCGGTGTCGCACACAGCCGTCGCTCCCGTCTGCCCGCCGGCGACGCCGGCCGGTGCGGCCAAGCGCGTGATCGCCTTCACGAAGGCACCGCCGACTTGCATCTCTCCCACCGGCGTCTACGACGCGACCGTCGTGACCGACGCCGGCACCTTCGTCGTCCGCATGGACGCGAAGGCGTCCCTCGCGGCAGTGAACAACTTCGTCTTCCTCGCCCGCTACCACTACTTCGACCTGACGGTTTTCCACAGGGTCATCCCCGGCTTCGTCGTCCAGGGAGGCGACCCGACGGGCACGGGCGCAGGTGGGCCCGGCTACAGCTTCACCGGCAACACGCCCCCGGCGAGCTGCAAGGCCAAGGCCGACTGCTACCCGGTCGGTGGCGTCGCGATGGCGAACTCGAGCGGCCCGTCGACGAACGGGAGCCAGTTCTTCGTCATCCTGCCCGGGGGTCAGACCACCCTCGACCAGGAGCCCAACTACACACTGTTCGGCCGCGTCGTGAGCGGCATGCCGGTCGTCGAGAAGATCGGTGCCGCCGGCAGCTCGTCGGGGACGCCGAAGGTGCTGTACCACATCGTCAAGGTGACGATCACCCAGCTGAGCGCCTGAGCACCGCGTCGGCCCGCCCTGCCACCGGGGCGCGGCCGGGGATCGGAGCCCGGCACGGAAACGGAGCCCCCACGATGTCGACCGAGTGCCCTCCTGCCGACGGCTCGGCCCCCCAGAAGCGCCGCTTCGACGGACCGCCGCCGATGTGCGTCGACCTGTCGAAGCGCTACACCGGGCTGGTGAAGACGACCAAGGGAGACCTCACCGTCGCCCTCGACGCGATCGGTGCGCCACGTACGGTGAACAACTTCGTCGTCCTCGCCCGCTACCACTACTTCGACGACGTGGCCTTCCATCGGATCATCCCCGGCTTCGTCGTCCAGGGAGGCGACCCGACGGGCTCGGGGTCCGGCGGCCCGGGCTACCGGTTCGAAGACGAGCTCCCCGCTCCGGGGCGTTACGAGATCGGCTCGCTCGCGATGGCCAACGCGGGCCCGGACACCAACGGCAGCCAGTTCTTCATCATCAGCGGTCCCCAGGGCACAGCGCTCCCCCCCTCGTACTCGCTGTTCGGCAAGGTGGTCGCGGGTCTCGACGTCGTCGCGGCGCTCGAGCAGGCCGGGAGCCGCTCCGGCAAGCCCTCGGAGCGCGTCGCCATCGAGAGCGTCGAGATCACCGAGGCCGACTAGCGCCTCGACGCAACCGCGCCCGAGTCGCCGTCGGACCGGGCGTGCGCCTCGGCGCTTGCACGGGTCGGGTCAGTCGACCGGCCGACCGGCGAGCACCTCGAGACCCACCGCCTCGCCGCCGACGAAGACCGCGACTCGCCCGGGACCGTCGGTGCGCCAGAGACCGTCGGGCTCGCGCACGAGCGCGGTCGACTCGGGCAGCGCCGCCACCGCGCAGCCGGACGGTGCGAGCGCGAGGGTACGCCGGAGCTGTGCCGTGATCTCGCCGGTGAAGTGCGGCACCACGGCGACGTCACGGACGAGCCCGAGGCCGACTGTGAGAGCTCCGCCCCGGGGATCGACCATCGGGTCCGTGAGCACCATCGCGCCGGCCGACGATCCCGCGACGACGGCACCTGCATTCCAGGCGTGACGGAGCGCCTGGAGCACCGTCGAGTCCTTGAGCACCGAGCGCGCGTGGAGGGGCGAGCCACCGGCGAGATAGACGAACCGGGCCTCGCGCACGACCGCGGCGAGGCCCGGGTCGCTCGCGTCGGACCGGGTGAGCACCATGCACGGGCGCACCCGACCCCCGAGCCCCGCGAACCACCTCTCTGCCGTCGCGACGCACCGCTCGGGGTGCTCGTAGGCTGCAGCCGTCGGCAGCACGACGACCTCGCCGCCCGCCTCTGCGAGCAGGCCGGTGTCGACGCTCGCCCCGTCTCGCCACTCGCCGCCGCCGAGGAGAGCGAGAGGGCCGGGGAAGCTCTCGATCGGGGGCCCCACGAAGCGGGCGGCGCGTACCGTCCCGTCCACGACGTCGAGCTCCCAGGTCGAAGCCTTCGGGACCGCCCGCGGGCCGTCGAGCGCGAGACCAGTGGCGGCGAGCGCGTCGAGCACGCCGTAGACGACGTCGCCGTGGGAGCACGCAGCCAGCGCCTGCCCGGCGTCGAGCCCGGACGCCGCGGCGAGGAGGAACCCGAGGGCGGCGAGCGGATCGCTTCCCTCGCCGAGCTCGCCGACCTCCTCGAGCTCGAGCCCGGCGGCGAGCGCCGTGGCTCGCAGCGTCTCGCTGCAGCGCGACGCCGGGCTCGTCACCACCCGCACGAGCTGGCGTGCCGTCGCTCGACCGGCGGGGAACGGCCGAGCGCCCGGGACGCTCTCGCCGGCGCAGAGCCGCCGGGCAAGTCCCTCGGCTTGACGGGCGCCGACCGCGGTCAGCGGCCTGCGCTCGTCGGTGCCCGCCCACGTCCGGCGCCCGACCGCGTCACCGTGGCGGACGAGATGGACGCGAACGGACGGGCCCGGGAGCGACGTCGTCCCTCTGTCCGTCGGCGCGTCCGGCAGCGGTGTCATCGGGCTCAGTGGACCGTGGTGCCGATCGCGGAGCCGAGGCCGTACGTCGCCGCTCCTGCGATCGCACATATCGCGAGCGAGCGGACCGCCGAGAAAGCCCAGGATCGGACGGTGACGATGGACAGCAGCGCTCCGACGGCCAGAGCCGCCAGCGCCGCGAGGGCGACCGCGACGACCTGCTCGGTCGGGCCGGACGAGCCACCGAGGAACGGAGCGAGGGGGATGACCGCCCCGACGGCGAAGGTGACGAACGAAGAGCCGGCCGCGGTCCAGGGCGAGCCGAGAGCCTCGGGGTCGAGACCGAGCTCCTCCCGGGCGTGCGTCGCGAGGGCGACGTCCGGGTCCGCCATGAGCTCGCCGGCCAGCTGCTCGGCGATCTCGGCGGTGATCCCGCGGCTCTCGTAGAGGTGCTGGAGCTCGCGCCGCTCGCTCTCCGGCCGGCGACGGATCTCCTCCGCCTCGACCGCGAGCTCCCGCTCGAACGCCTCGCGCTGCGCCCGCATCGAGACGTACTCTCCGGCGGCCATGGAGAACGAACCCCCGAGCAGCCCGGCAAGGCCTGCGATGCGCAC
>JAJYGW010000247.1 GCA_021790615.1 Actinomycetes bacterium
GCGGGGAGCACGCCCGCCTCCATGGCGCTCGGCGAAGCCGCGGGCATGGTCCCGAGCGTCGTCGCCGGCAGCCGGGACTTCTCGCTCCCCGGCGTCGACGTCGTCGCGCAGGACGACTGGCTCGGCGTGGGGCTCGCGCTCGAGCACCTCCACGACCTCGGGCACCGATACATCGCTCACGTCGCCGGCAACACCGGGCGCGCCTTCACGATCCGCCGGGCGGCCTACGAGGACTGGATCGTGAGGCACGGTCTCGGCGCGCACGCTGCCGTCGCAACCTGCGACACGACAGCGGAGGGCGGCTACCGAGCCGCGCTCGAGCTCCTCGACACCGACGCCGAGCGGCGGCCGACCGCGTTGTTCGTCGGGAACGACCTCGCCGGTCTCGGCGCGCTCGCCGCCGCGCAGGAGCGTGAGCTCGCGGTACCGGGGGAGCTCTCACTGGCTGGTTTCGACAACAGCACGCTGGCGCGGATGCGCTACGTCGGCCTCACCAGCGTCGACGTCGCGCCCGAGCGGGCGGGCCAGGTCGCCGGCGCGGCCCTCGTCGAGCGGATCGCCGAGCCCGGCCTCGCCGCACGGGAGATCCTCCTCACCCCGAGCCTCGCCGTACGCCGCTCTACGGGACCCGCCCCCACGCGAACCCGGCATCGTGCCGCTCGCTCCGCGCTGGATTGACTCCACGATCAGATCTGTTCTAGGGTGGGGCTCGTGCCGCGAGCGGTGGGAGAGACCCTGGACGCCCCGAGCGCCGAGCGTGTCGCCATGGTTCGCGCCTCGGGGCTCCGGGTCACGGCGTCGCGGCTGGCGGCGCTTCGTGCCCTCGAGGTCCACGCGCACGCCGACACCGACACCGTGATCCGCTCGGTCCGCCCCGAGCCCGGCTCCGTCTCACCCGAGGCCATCTACAACGTCCTGGCGGCGTTCGTGGACGCCGGCCTCGTGCGCAGGATCGAGCCCGCCGGGAGCGTGGCCCTCTACGAGCTGCGGGTTGCGGACAACCACCACCACGTGGTGTGCCGGAGTTGTGGTGTCGTCGAGGACGTCGACTGCGCGATCGGGAAGCGTCCGTGCCTCACGCCCTCGGACACCCACGGCTTCGTGCTGGACGAGGCGGAGGTCACCTACTGGGGCATCTGCCCGGCCTGCCAGCGGGCCGGGAACGCGGGAACGATGCGTGGCCAGGGAGCGACGGGACGGTAGCGAGCCGGCGAGACGGGAAGGAGGAAGGGGGGCAGATCGAGGACGGGGCGAGGCAGAGGGGACGCTGATCGCGGAGCACGCCGTCCCCGGGGCGGCGGCCCCACGAGCAGACGAACACCGCACACAGCACGGACAGGCAACACGAGCAGCAACCGACAGCACCGACAGGGAGGTCGAACGTGGCAAGCGACGACAACGGCGGGAAGTGCCCCGTCATCCACAGCGCGACAGCGATCGGCAGCAGGTCGAACGAGGACTGGTGGCCGAACCAGCTGAAGCTCCGGGTCCTGCACCAGCGGAACCCGCTCCGTGACCCGATGGACCCCGAGTTCGACTACGCGAAGGCGGTCGCCCAGATCGACGTCGACGAGCTCAAGCGGGACATCGAGGCGGTCATGACCACCTCGCAGGACTGGTGGCCGGCAGACTACGGCCACTACGGGCCGCTCTTCATCCGGATGGCCTGGCACGACGCGGGCACCTACCGGATCACGGACGGCCGCGGTGGTGCCGGGACGGGCAACCAGCGCTTCGCACCGATCAACAGCTGGCCCGACAACGCGAGCCTCGACAAGGCACGCCGGCTGCTCTGGCCGGTGAAGCAGAAGTACGGGCGCTCGCTCTCGTGGGCCGACCTGATCGTCTTCGCGGGGAACTGCGCGCTGGAGTCGATGGGCTTCGAGCCCTTCGGTTTCGGGTTCGGGCGCGAGGACATCTGGGGACCCGAGGAGGACGCCTACTGGGGACCCGAGGAGACCTGGCTCGGCGACGAGCGCTACAGCGGCAACCGTGAGCTGGCGAACCCCTTCGCCGCGGTCCAGATGGGCCTGATCTACGTCAACCCCGAGGGCCCGAACGGCAACCCCGACCCGGTCGCGGCAGCCGTCGACGTGCGCGAGACCTTCGCCCGCATGGCGATGAACGACGAGGAGACGGTCGCCCTGATCGCCGGCGGTCACACCTTCGGGAAGACCCACGGCGCGGTCCCGAACGCCGAGCAGTACATCGGACCCGAGCCCGAGGGCGCCCCGCTCGAGCAGCAGGGCCTCGGCTGGAAGAACCTCTACGGCACCGGCAAGGGCGGCGACGCCTGGACGAGCGGGCTGGAAGGGGCCTGGACCAACGACCCCGTCCGGTGGGACAACGGGTTCTTCGACAACCTCTTCAACTACGAGTGGGAGCTGACCACCAGCCCCTCCGGCGCCAAGCAGTGGATCCCGAAGGACGGGGCCGCGAGCGACGCGGTCCCGGACGCGCACGATCCGGCGAAGCGTCACGCGCCGGTGATGCTGACGACGGACCTGGCGCTGCGCTACGACCCGATCTACGAGCCCATCTCGAGGCGCTTCCACGAGCACCCCGAGGAGCTCGCGAAGGCGTTCGCCAAGGCCTGGTTCAAGCTGACCCACCGGGACATGGGCCCGATCAGCCGCTACGTCGGCCCGCTCGTGCCCGCCGAGCCGCAGATCTGGCAGGACCCGGTGCCGGCGGTCGACCACGTGCTGGTCGACGACGCGGACGTCGCCGAGCTGAAGCGTCGCCTGCTCGACTCCGGCCTCACGCTCGCGCAGCTGGTCTCGACGGCGTGGGCCGCCGCTGCGACCTTCCGTGGGACCGACATGCGTGGCGGCCCGAACGGTGGGCGGCTGCGGCTCGCCCCGCAGCGCGACTGGGAGGTCAACAACCCGGCCGAGCTCGCGACGGTGCTCCAGACCCTCGAGGGGATCAAGCGCGACTTCGACGCCGCGCAGCAGGACGGCAAGCGCATCTCGCTCGCCGACCTCATCGTGCTCGGGGGCTGCGCAGCCGTCGAGCAGGCCGCACGGAGCGCCGGTGTCGGGGTCACCGTTCCGTTCACGCCGGGTCGGACCGACGCCGCCCAGGACCAGACGGACGTCGACTCCTTCGCCGTCCTCGAGCCCACCTTCGACGGCTTCCGCAACTACGTGAAGGCAGGGAACAAGCTCCCCCCGGAGCACCTCCTCGTGGAGCGGGCGTGCCTGCTGACCCTCACGGCGCCGGAGATGACCGTCCTGCTCGGCGGCATGCGCGCCCTCGGCGCCAACCAGGGCGGGACCACCCACGGGGTCCTCACCGAACGGCCCGGCTCGCTCACGAACGACTTCTTCGTGAACCTCCTCGACATGGCGACGGAGTGGAAGCCGGCAGCTACGGGTGAGCACCTCTACGAGGGGCGCGACCGCGAGACCGGCGCCGTTCGTTGGACCGCCTCCGCGGTCGACCTGGTCTTCGGCGCGAACTCCGAGCTCCGGGCCATCGCCGAGGTCTACGCCGCCGACGACGCCAAGGAGAAGTTCGTGAAGGACTTCGTGGCGGCCTGGGACAAGGTGATGAACCTGGACCGCTTCGACCTCGCCCGGTAGGACAGCTCCCGGGCATCCCGGCGGCGACGCCGGGCGCACCCAGCGCAGACGAGAAACGAACCCGGTGGCTCCCGACTCGGTGGCCACCGGGTTCGTCGCGTCCGGCCCGGCGCACGCCGAGTTCGGTCCAGTTCGACCCCCTGCACTACCGTGGGTGTCCTG
>JAJYGW010000137.1 GCA_021790615.1 Actinomycetes bacterium
CCCGCGCAACACGCCCTAGGGGGAGATGGTGCCGCTTTCCGAGGAGGAGCAGCGAATCCTCCAGGAGATGGAGCAGAAGCTTCGCGAACACGATCGCGAGTTCGTCGATCGTGTCAGCCACAGCGCTCACCGGCTTCAGGCATCTCGTGGCGCGAAGTGGTCTGCCTTCGGCTTCCTCGCCGGCACGGTGCTGTTGCTCGCGACGTTCCGCTCCTCTCTCGCCCTCGCCATCTGCGCCGTGCTCGTCATGGTGGTCTCGGCGCTGTCCTTTGCCCAGCACCTCGGTTCCGAAGACCGGAGCGGCGCGGCGGCCGAGGCGACCGGGAGTCCGGAGGCAGGCGACCGCCCGCATCCGAGCACACGCCCTTCGGCTCGCGGCACGCGCACCGCCGTGCTCTCCGAGGAGTGGTCGGGGATGCGCAAGAGACTTCGCTCTCGATTCGGCCGTCGCGACTGACGCATCCCAGCCCGGCCAGCGTGCCCGAGCCGCCGCGATGAGCGATCGTGACTGAGGAGCCGTCGGCTCGTCTCTGCCTCGGCCTCGACTTCGGCGGCACCAAGATCGCTGTCGGTCTCGTCGATCGCTGCGGCTCACTCCTGTGGCAGGACCGGATCAGGACACCACGTGCGACCGACGGCAGTGCCCTCTTCCGGGTTGTCGCCGACCTGCTCGAGATCGGGCTCTCGGCAGCCGACGCCCGCGGAGACCTGGCGGTGGTCGGGATCAGCTGTGGAGGCCCCATGTCCGGCGAACGCGTCTCGCCGTTGAACGTCCCGGCATGGCGCGACTTCCCGCTCGCCGAGCGCATCCGGCGGCTGTCGCGCATCGAGGCGGAAGGCGTGCCGGTCGCGATCGACAACGACGCGAAGGCGCTCGCTCTCGGGGAGGCATGGTGCGGGAACGCGCGAGGTGAGCGGAATTTCCTCGCGATGGTGGTCTCGACGGGCGTCGGGGGAGGGCTCGTCCTCGACGGCCGGCTGCTCGACGGTGAAGAGGGCAATGCGGGCCACGTCGGCCACGTCATCGTCGAACCCGGCGGGCGGACGTGCGGCTGCGGCGCACAGGGGTGCCTCGAGGCCGAGGCATCCGGCACGGCGATCGAGGCGATCACAGGAGCGCCTGCAGCCAAGGCCCCTCAGGAGGTGCGCGAGAGGGCAGGGCGACTCGTCGGCCGCGCGGTGGCGTCGGTCGCCAACCTGCTCGACCTTCGCCGGGCTCTCGTGGGCGGTTCGGTGGCGCTCGGATACGGGACGCCGTTCTTCCTCGCCGCGCAGCGCGAGCTCGACGCCCGGGCGCGGCTCGCCTTCTCCGCCGGCGCGCGCATCGACCCCGTCGGCCTCGGCGCCGACGCCCCGATCATCGGCGCCGCCGCGGTGGGCTGGCGGGCGCTCGGTGTGGATGTCCTCGGTGGCGCAAGGTGACCGGCGGCCGGCGGGGCTCCCAACGCCACGGCCAGTCGTCGTGGTGGGTGGTGGCAGCTCGCGCCTTGGCACCCCGGCCGCACCTGTGGGGCACGGCGCTCGGACAGGCGCGAGCGCTCGCCCCCTCGCACTGGTGGCGACGCTTCCCGCCGTCTCCTTCTCCCTCGAGACGGTGGCTCGAGTTCCGGATGGAGACCGCCTACGGCGACCCGCAGGCTCGCCCGTCGGCTGAAGACGTCGTTGCATTCCTCGAATGGTGCCGAGAGACACGCCGTCGTTCCCCCCACATGCACTAACCTCCGGGCGTGCCTCAACTCGACAGGCTCAGAGCGCAGCGCACGCGTCCAAGGGTTTGACATGACCGGACGCGCGCTCGTATTGAATGCCTCGTACGAGCCGCTGTCAGTCGTGACAGCTCGGCGGGCACTCGTCCTCGTGCTTGCGGAGAGGGCCGTCCTGGTGCACGGGACCGGGCACGACCTCCACTCAGCCAGGGCCTCGTTTCCCGAGCCGTCGGTCGTGCGGCTCATGCACTACGTGAAGGTGCCACACCAGACCCGCGTGGCCGTGACGCGGCGGTCCGTGTTCGTCCGGGACGGCCATCGCTGCCAGTACTGCGGCGCGCAAGCCGAGAACATCGACCACGTCGTGCCGAGGAGCCGGGGTGGGGCGCACTCCTGGGACAACGTCGTCGCGTGCTGCCGTCGATGCAACACCCGCAAGGAGGACCGCCTGCTCGAAGAGACGGGGTTCCATCTCGCTCGCCAGCCGAAGGCACCGCGCTCACGGCTGTGGCTGCTGGCTGCGGCGGGCGACGTGCGCGACGAGTGGATGACCTACGTCGAGCCGATGATCGGCCGGGCGGTCGCGGTCTGACTGGTCGCCTCACCGGTGGGTTCGAGATCACCGAGAGGCGCGGGCCGGCGCACGAGCTCGTCGTGTCACCGGGTGACGCTCGGGCGGGGGAGTACCCCGACCACCGGTTGTGCGTGATCTGCGACGTGACGAACACGGCGCTCGTCCTCGGCTCGGCGCAGCCCTTCGCCGATGCGGACACCGACGCCTGCCGAGTGCGCGGCGTCGAGGTGACGCGCCGGGCCTGCGGCGGCGGAGCCGTGATCGTGCGGCCTCGAGCGCAGTTGTGGCTCGATGCGTTCCTGCCTGCCGGCGACCCGTTGTTCGAGCGGGACGTGGGCAAGTCGTTCCGGTGGCTCGGTGAGGTGTGGGCCGGAGCGCTCACGACGGCGGGCGCGCTACTGGCCCGGCGCGTCGAGGTAGCGCGACCCGGACAGCGGCCGTCACCGTGGGCGAGGCGCCTCTGCTACGGGTCGCTCGGAGCGGGCGAGGTGACGGTCGACGGGCTCAAGGTCGTCGGCATCGCGCAGAGGCGTACCCGTGCGGGCGCCTGGTTCCACTCGATGGCGCAACTCGAGGACAGCTCCGGCCTACTCGTCGAGTGCCTGGCGCTGGAGGGCGACGAGGCGGCTGCAGCGCGACGACAGCTCGAGGTGACGTCGGCGCCGGTGCGTGTGACTCTCGCCGCGCTGCGCCGCGAGCTGGCCGCGCGCCTCGTCTGAGAAGGCGAGCCCTCCACTCTCCTCCACAGCGGCGCCGTCGACGGGATCGCGCCCGAATACCCAGGTCACGAGCTCGCGCCGTTGACACCGTGCCGGCGGCTGGGAAGGGCGACCCCTCCGCCCTCGCGCGAATTACCCGGTCAGAGCCCAGAAGGCGTTCATCGGTGGTTGACTGGTGGAGTGAAATATACATAAAGTGGCGGGAAGTGGGGACCAGGGGAGGACTGGCCCAACAACTCGGGCAGGAGGGTCTCGGGAATTGGACGTGGAGCCGTTCGTCGGTCGGTACGACCGAACTCTTGACGCGAAGGGGCGGGTCATCCTGCCGGTGAGGCTGCGCGGCTTTTTCGAGAGCTCCGGGTACCTGGCGCCCCACGAGGACGGATGCATCGCGCTGTGGACCGACGGCGAGTTCGGACTCGAGGCCGATCGCCAGCACGCGCGCGAAGCCGAAGGGCAGGGTGCTCGCCACGAGGTGCGGGAGTGGTTCTCCCACGTCAGCCGAGTCGAGTTGGACTCACAGGGTCGGATGGCCATCCCCGTCGATCTGCGCTCGCACGCCGAGCTCGAGAGCGACGTGCTCTTCGTCGGCGTCCACGACCGCGTCGAGCTCTGGTCCAAGCACCGATGGGACCATCGGGAGGACGGGGAGTCGTGACCGGTGAGACAGCCCTCGCCTTCGCAGATACCACTCATGTCGCCCGGGCCACCCGCAGCCTCTCGGTCGCTGCGCCGGATGGTCCAACACACCTCTCCGCCAACTGCCATCCCCGCTTCGCCTGGACGCGTCACGTCGGCGCGTCTTCGGCCGGGAGGCTGCGGGTGACCCGGGCGTTCCATCACGAACCCGTGATGGTGGCCGAGGTGACCGAGGTGCTGGAGGCGACCCCACAAGGCGTCATCGTCGACGCCACCGTCGGCGGCGGCGGCCACGCTGCAGCCATCCTGCTGGCCTCGACGCGTCACCGGCTCATCGGCATCGATCGCGATCCGGACGCCGTCGCCGCCGCCACCGAGAAGTTGGCACCGTTCGGGCCGAGGGCTCTCGTTGTGCGGGGCCGCTTCGACGAGCTCGCTGCAGTGCTGGAGCGAGAGGCGGGCAGGGAGCCGGTCGCCGGCGCGGTGTTCGACCTCGGTGTAAGCAGCTGGCAGCTCGACGAGGCAGAGCGGGGCTTCTCGTACCGGTTCGAAGCAGATCTCGACATGCGCATGGACCCGTCACAGGCTACGACCGCTGCCGAGGTCGTGAACGAGTGGCCAGCGGCGGAGCTGGCCGAGCTGTTCCGGGCGAACGGCGAGACGCGCTTTGCTCGGCGTGTCGCCGCGGCCCTCGTGGCCGCACGGCCGGTACGCACCACGACCGAGCTCGCCCAGATCGTCCGCATGGCGATCCCGGCGGGCGCGCGCCAGCGGGGCGGCCATCCCGCGAAGCGCGTCTTCCAGGCGATCCGCATCGCCGTCAACGCGGAGCTCGAGCAGCTTCCGGTCGCGATCGGAGCAGCGCTGTCGGCGATGGCACCCTCGGGCCGGGCCGTCGTCATCTCGTACCACTCCGGCGAGGACCGTATCGTGAAGCGCCTCTTCGCCGAGGCGGAGTCGGGCTGGTGCACCTGCCCGCCGGGCTTCCCGTGCGTGTGCGGTGCCGAGCCGGCTGTTCGCGTCCTGACCCGCGGCGCCCGCAAGCCGTCTGCTGCGGAGGTGGCCGCGAACCCGAGGGCTGCGAGCGCGCGGCTCAGGGTGGCAGAGCGCACGACTGCGCCTTGGCGCCCCGGTGGCCGATCGATCGAGGAGGAGGACTGATGGCAACGAGGAGCTCAACACTCCATCACAGCCCGGGAGACAGCGCGCCGGCTCGCGCACCGGGGCGCCGCGGCGAGCAGTCCCGCCCCGCTCGCACTTCACGGCCGCCCCTCGGCGTCGTCGACCGTGCCGCGACGCTCGAGCGCGCGAGGCAGCGCCAGGCGCGTGTGCTCTTCCTCGTCTCCGGGCTCGTGATGGCAGGTGCGCTCACGTTGGCGGCTGCAGGCCACGCGTTGCTCGCCGCCACGCAGATCCGGTCCGACACGCTGAGCGGCCAGCTGGCGAACGCCCTCACCACCCAACAGGACCTGCAATTGCAGCGTGCGGAGCTCGAGACCCCGTCGCGGGTCCTGCGCCTGGCGGAGACACGGTTCAAGATGATCTCCCCGGCCGGGATCACCTATATCCAGCCCGTCGACCCCGGTGAGAGCGTCCTCCAGGCGCACGAGCCCGCGGCGGCTCCTCATCCCAAGACGGCCCACCACTCGCAGTCGCGTTGACACCTCCGCGGCCGGACCGGCCACGCCCGACGACGCGCCCATCCGTTCGGGCCTCGCGCCAGTCCGGTCGAGGCGGGGCCGTTCGTACCGCCGCCTCGGCGCCGGCACCGCGCCGGTCGGCCGGTCACCACGCTGTGATCCGGCGCCGCCGCCTCGGCATCATGCTCGTCATGACGTGCGCCGTCCTCGCGCTCCTCGCAGCGCGCGTCTTCGACGTCCAGGGCCTGAACGCCTCCGCCTACTCCGCCTACGGGCAGTCAGAGGAGGTCCAAAAGGTCGGCCTCCCCGCCATCCGGGGCACCGTGTACGACCGCAACGGGAACGTGCTCGCCACCTCGGTCCCGAAGACCGACATCGTCGCGGACGACTTCCTCGTCCATTCGCGGGCTGAGGCCGAGACCGCCGCGGCCGCCCTCGCTCCGCTTCTGCACGTCGGGAAGGGCACGCTCGTCGCGAAGCTCACCGAGCGCAACGGCTACGTCCCCCTCGCTCTTGCCGTCGGGCGGGCGCTCGTCTCGAAGGTGGTGGCATTGACGCTGCCGTTCCTCTCCTTCGTGCCCGACCAGGTACGCGTGGAACCAACCGGCAACCTCTTCGCCCCGCTGCTCGGCGTCGTCGGCTGGGGCAACAAGGGCCTGTCCGGTCTCGAGTACCTCTATCAGAAGACGCTGGCGGGCCGGTCCGGCTCCGAAGACGTGATGATCGGTCCGTCCGGCGACCAGCTGCCTGGTGCCGCCAAGGTGCTCGACCCTGCGGTGCAGGGCGAGGGGCTCGTGCTCACGCTCGACGAGCCTCTCCAATACGAGGTGACGCAGGCTCTCCGAGCACAGGTGCTCGCCCAGCACGCCGACAGCGCCACCTGCGTCGTGCTCGACACGAAGACGGGCGGCATCCTCGCGATGGTGAGCCTCGTGCGCCAGAACAAGTCGGTCGTGCCCGCGACCCAGAACCTCGCGACGAACATCGTGTACCAGCCCGGATCGGTGATGAAGCTCGCCACGTTCTCGGGTGCTCTCCAAACCGGGCTGATCACACCGAACGAGGAGCTGACCGTCCCCTACACGATCTGGGTTGGCGGCTGGCCCTTCCAGGACGCCGAGTTCCACCCGACCGAGCAGATGCCCGTCACGCAGATCCTCGCCCAGTCCTCCAACGTGGGCACGATCGAGATCGCGCACATGCTCGGACCGCAGCGGCTCTCGGCCTATCTGCATGCCCTCGGCTTCGGCAACGTCACGGATCTCAACTGGCCGGGAGAGTCGGCCGGGATCGTGCCACCGGTCTCGCAGTGGTCGGCCTCGGACATGGGCACGATCCCCATCGGCACCGGCGAAGCCGTCACGCCACTTCAGATCGCCGACGCCTACAACACCGTTGCGAACGGCGGCGAGTACATCCCGCCGCGCCTCGTCGAGGCCGTCGTCGGCCCGAACGGGCGCCAGCACGTCCTCCCGGCCCCGAAGCGCCACCGCGTGCTCTCGCAGACCAGGGCCGCCGAGATCGTCCCCATGCTCGAGGAGGGCACCGCCATGGGGACCCGCACCATGGCGGAGATCGCGGGGTACACCGTCGCCGGCAAGACGGGCACGGCCCAGATCCCGAGCACGACCGCGCCGGGCTACCAAGCGGGCGCATGGAACGCGACGTTCGTCGGTTTTGTGCCGGCGCAGAACCCGCAGCTGACGGCCGTCGTGATGTTGAACCATCCGACGGCGATGTACGGTGGCTCGGCTTCGGCCCCAGTCTTCGCCACGATCATGAAGTACGCCTTGCGCCATTTCGACATATCGCCAAGCGGCGCGAGCGGTCTGTCCGGAACTCCGAGCTCTTCGACGAAGCCGTGACGGCTCCTGCCGGCCGTCCTTGGGCAGGTCCGACGAGGCGGCGTGCCGTCGTCCAGACGAGCGGCACGTCCCTCGGCGACCTCGCCACGAGGATCCGGGCCCGTCTCGGCGAGTGCCTGCTCTCGGGCGACCGGGAGACGGGCATCGCAGCGGTGCAGTTCGACCACCGAGAGATCCGCCAGATGCGCCGGGCGGGCTCCGCCGTCGCGCCGGCGGTCGGCGACCTGTTCTGCTGCCTGCCCGGTGAGCACCACGACGGCCATGCCTTCGCTGCGATGGCCCGGGAGGCGGGCGCGGTCGCCTTCTTGTGCGAGCGTGACCTCGGCGAAGCGACGGGAGGCGCCACACAGCTGATAGTCGAGCCGGGCGCTGCTCGCGCTGCCATGGCCGAAGCCGCCTGCGCGCTCCGGCACGACCCGGCGCAGCACCTCCTCACGATCGGCGTGACGGGGACCAACGGCAAGACGACGACCACGTACCTGCTCTGCTCGATCCTGTCGCAGGCGGGCTACGAACCCGGCCTCGTCGGGACGTTGTCCGGCTCCCGCACGACCCCGGAGGCGCCGGACCTGCAAGAGCGCTTCGAGATCTCGCGGCTCGTGGCCGAGAGCGAGCAACGCCCCGGAGCGGTCGCCCTCGAGGTCACGTCGCACGCGCTCGTGCAGCACCGGGTCGACGGGTACGTGCACGATGTCGCCGTCTTCACGAACCTCTCCCAGGACCATCTCGACTACCACGGGACCATGGAGGCCTACTTCGAGGCCAAGGCGCTGCTGTTCACCCCGGGCCACTCCCGCCGCGCGGTCGTGAACGCCGACGACGCCTACGGGCGCAGGTTGCTCGAGCGTGCGGCCGTCCCGACAGAGGCCTTCTCGATGGGCGAGGCCGAGAAGCTGGACCTTCGTGCCGAGGGCAGCCGTTTCGTCCTTCGGGGGCACGAGGTCGAGCTCCCCCTGATCGGCCGGTTCAACGTCGAGAACGCCCTCGCCGCCGCGGCAGCGGCGCGGGCGGCGGGCATCGAGGACGGTGCGATCGCCGAGGGCCTTTCGCGGGCGATCCCCGTGCCCGGCCGCCTCGAGCTCGTGCCGAACGCGCTCGGGCTGACTGCCGTGGTCGACTACGCGCACACGCCCGCCGGCCTCGAGCAGGCCTGCGCGACGCTCAAGCAGGTCAGTGCCGGCGACGGCCGGCTCGTGGTCGTCTTCGGGGCAGGTGGCGACCGAGACCACGAGAAACGCCGCCCGATGGGCCACGCAGCCTCCGTCCACGCCGACCGTGCCGTGGTGACGACCGACAACCCCCGCCACGAGGACCCCCTCGCGATCATCGACGAGATCGTGGCCGGATGCGACGGCGGGGCCGAGCTGCACGTCGAGCCGGACAGGAGGGCGGCGATCGGTCTCGGGCTCTCGCTCGCGGGTCGCGGCGACATCCTGCTCGTCGCCGGCAAGGGTCACGAGAGGACCCAGCAGGTCGGCGACGACTTCCTCGAGTTCGACGACCGCCTCGTCATCGCCGAGGAGGCCGAACGACTGGCGGGTGCCGCGTGATCTCGATCTTCACTGCGGGAGGCGTCGCGCTCCTGATCGCCGGGTTCGGGACGCCGATCCTGTTGCGTTTCTTGGTGAAGTGGAGGATCGGCCAACACGTGCGGGAGGACGGTCCCGAGGCCCATGCCGCCAAGCAGGGCACGCCGACGATGGGTGGCATCGCCATGCTCGGCGGGATGCTCGGCGGCTATGTGCTCGCACACGTCGGGACGAACGTCGGGTTCACGAAAGCCGGTTGGCTCGTCGTCCTCGCGGTCCTCGCGACCGGACTGGTCGGCGCAGCCGACGACTGGATCAAGGTCAGCAGGCGCCGGAGCCTCGGGCTGACCAAGCGGGCCAAGGCGGGCCTGCAGCTCGGCGTCGCCATCGCGTTCGGCCTCGGGGCCCTCTACTGGGCCGGGATCAACCGCGACATCTCCTTCACCCGCTTCGACTTCCCGTCCCTGGTGCTGCCGGCGGCGCTGTACGTGGTGTGGTGCGTGCTCGTCATCGTCGGTGGCTCGAATGCGGTGAACCTCACCGACGGGCTCGACGGCCTCGCGGCCGGAGCCTCCGCCTTCGCCTTCAGCTGCCTCACGATCATCGGTTACTGGCAGTACCGCAACTACCCGATCTACCACCTGGCGAACGCGATCGACCTGGCGCTCGTCGCCGTGGCGTTGTGCGGTGCCTGCGTCGGCTTCCTCTGGTGGAACGCCGCCCCCGCCAGGATCATCATGGGCGACACGGGGTCGCTCGCGATCGGGACCGGTCTCTCGTGCCTCGGGCTCTCGATGAACCTGTCGTTGCTGATCCCGATCATCGGTGGCCTCTTCGTGCTCGTGACGCTGTCGGTCGTCATCCAGGTCGTGTCGTTCCGCTTCTTCCACACACGCGTGTTCCGGATGGCGCCGCTCCAGCACCACTTCGAGCTGCTCGGCTGGCCGGAGACGACGGTGACGGTGCGTTTCTGGATCTTCAGCGGGTTGTGCACCGCCCTCGGGCTCGGCCTGTTCTATGCCGACTACCTGTCCGTGAGGCCGCACCAGTGAGGCCGCGTCAGTGAGGAGACCGCACCGGTGAGCCGGCAGGCACTCGTCATCGGTTTCCGCGTCACCGGCCAGGCGGCCGCGCGCTCGCTCCTGAAGGACGGCTTCGCCGTCAGCGCGGTCGACGACGGCGAGCCGTTGGCGGATGCGACGAAGCTCGCAGCATCGCTCGGGACCGAGCTCGTCTGGCGGCCTTCTCGCGCACTCCTGTCGTCGCTCGCGCAGCGGGCGGAGATGGTCGTGCTGTCCCCCGGCATCCCCCCGAGCCATCCGATCTTCGAGGTCGCCGACGCCGGCAAGATCGTCTCGGAGGTCGAGCTGGCGGCGTCGCTCGCAACGGTGCCCGTGCTCGCCATCACGGGCACGAACGGGAAGACCACGGTGACCTCGCTCGTGACCGAGATCATGCGGGCCGCCGGGCGCGAGGCGGAAGCGGTCGGCAACATCGGCCGTCCCTTCATCGAGGCGGTGCACGAGCCGACCGCTGACACCTACGTGCTCGAGGTCTCGTCGTTCCAGCTCGCCTGGACGAAGACGTTCCACCCGACGGTCGCGTGCTGGCTGAACCTGGCCGAGGACCACCTCGACTGGCACGCCGGGATGGGGGACTACGCGGCCGCGAAGGCGCGTGTGTGGGAGAACCAGGACCAGTCAGACGTCGCGGTCGCGAACGCGGATGATCCGGTCGTGATGCACTGGGCCGAGACGGCCCCGGGGCGTCTCGTGACCTTCGGTGCGGCGGGCGACGTCACCGAGCGAGGCGGCGTCATCTCCTCCCCGGAGGGCGAGATCTGCACCGTGTCGTCGCTTCCCCGGGCGCTCCCGCACGACGTGTGGAACGCCTGCGCGGCCGCAGCGGTGGCTCTCGGCGCAGGCGCCGATCCGCAGTCCTGCGCCGCCGCGCTGCAGCGAGGAGTGCCGATGCCGCACCGGATCGAGCTCGTGGCGGAGGTCGGCGGCGTGCGGTACTACGACGACTCGAAGGCGACGACTCCGACCGCGGTGCTGGCCGCGATGCAGGGGTTCGCGTCGGTGGTGCTGATCGCCGGCGGCCGAAACAAGGGCCTCCACCTCGCCTCGATGGTGCGCGGCCTCGAGTCCGAGGCAGCCGCCGGAACAGGCCCCGGGCCCGCTCGGCTGCGCGGCGTGATCGCCATCGGGGAGGCCGCCGGGGAGGTGGCCGAGGCGTTTCGGCACCTCGAGGAAGTCCCGACCGAGATCGCGACCTCCATGTCCGAGGCGGTGGCACGGGCGTCAGCCCTCGCGGGTCCCGGTGACGCCGTCCTGCTCTCGCCCGGCTGCGCCTCGTTCGACTGGTACCGAAGCTATGGCGAGCGAGGCGACGACTTCGCCCGGGTGGTCCGGAGGCAGGTCGACTCCGGGAAGAGCGACGCCGCACCGCCGGGTCTTGCAGCGAAACAGGGTGACGAGCAGCGGCCCGTGGCCGTGAAGCGAGGGGGAACACCATGAGCCAGCGCACTCTTGCCCGGCCAGGGACGTCGCACGTCGCCCCGGGCACGCGGCGCACTCCGCACAGATCGCGGGCGCCCTACCCGGTGCGCACCGGCCGTTCGACCCGTCCGACCCGTCCGACCGGTCCGACCGTGACGAGGGGCACACCCCGCGCGGCTCCGACGGCTCGCGCGCCGCGCGCGACGACCCGGGCACCAAGCCCGGGGCTGCGCGCAGTCTCGTCGGCGCCGAAGCCCGCGACGCATCTCGAGCACCGCGTCCTCGTCGGCTCGGTCTTCTGCCTCTGTTTGATCGGCCTCCCGATCGTGCTGTCGGCCTCGGCGGTGATCTCGATACAGTCCGGAGCCTCCCCTTATTCCCTCTTCGAGCGGCAGGCGATGTTCCTCGTCCTGGGGCTGGTCGCCGCCCTTGTCGCGTCGAGGCTCCGGATGGAGCGGATACGCCGCTACCGCAACTGGCTGCTCGCCGGAGCGCTCGGGTTGCTCGTGGCTGTGTTCTTGCCCGGGCTCGGGCACAACGCGGGCGGCTCGAGTCGCTGGATCGGCGCAGGACCGATCCAGATCCAGCCGTCAGAGCTCATGAAGCTCGCCGTCGTGCTGTTCGCGGCGGATCTGCTCGCAAGGCGCGGCGACCGGGACGATCCCGGCCGTGCCGTCGTGCAGCCCCTCCTGATCCTGCTCGGCTTCGCCGGCGTCCTGATCATGAAGCAGCCGGACCTCGGAACGTGCATGGTCATCACCTGCATCACGTTCTCGCTCATGTTCGCGGCCGGCCTGCCGGTACGCCTCGTCGGAGGGGCCTTCGCGTTGACGGGGGGCGTCGGAGCGATCCTCGCCCTCGACGCCTCCTACCGGCGCGCCCGCCTCCTCTCCTTCCTCAACCCGTTCGCCCACGCCGGGAGCAGCGGCTATCAGGTGGTCCAGAGCCTGGTCGCGCTCGGACAGGGAGGGCTGCAAGGGAACGGCATCGGTGGCTCTCCGAGCACGTGGGGGTTCCTCCCGAACGGCCACACGGACTTCATCTTCGCGGTGATCGGCAGCAACCTCGGGATCATCGGCACGATGACGGTTATCGGCCTGTTCGCCGCCTTCGGATGGGCAGGCTTGCGGGTGGCCCACCGTGAGCGCGACCCGTTCACGCGCTATGTCGCCATCGGCATCACGTGCTGGATCGTCGCGCAGGCGGCCATCAACATCGGCGGGGTCATCGATGCTCTGCCCGTCACGGGCATCCCGCTGCCGTTCATCTCCTATGGGGGTTCCGCCCTCGTCGTCGCCATGGTCGGCGCGGGCGTCCTCACCGGGATCGCCCGGCGCCAAGTTCGGGCACCGGTCGTCGTCCGTGCCATCGAGACCGAAAAGATCGCGGTGCGTGCCCGGACGAAGGGTGCGAAGGGCGCCTACGTCCCGGTTCGAGCGCGGTGAGCCGGCGTCCATTCGCCGTGGTCACCGGGGGTGGCACAGGTGGGCACGTCTCACCGGCGCTCGCCGTCGGTGACGCCCTCGTCGCGAGCGGGGTCGAACGCTCCGAGGTGCTGTTCGTGGGTGGGCGGCGCGGCATGGAAAGCCGGCTCGTACCGGCGGCGGGCTACCAGCTCGTCCAACTCCCAGGCCGCGGGATCCAGCGCAAGCTCACGCGCGAGAACCTGGGCGCGGTGCTCGGGCTCGGCGCGAGCGTGTTCCTCGCCCTCGGGATGGCCCTGCGCCAGCGGCCACACGTCGTCGTCACGGTCGGTGGTTACGCGGGGTTCGCATACGCTCTCGCTGCGGTGGTGCTGCGGATCCCTCTCGTCGTCGTGACGATCGATGCCGCCCCGGGTGCGGTGAACCGGCTCGTGGGAAGGTTCGCGTCGGTGAACGCCGTCGCCTATCCCGGAGTGCTGCTCCCGAGGACGGAGGTGACCGGGCCGCCGGTGCGCGGCTCGGTCCTCGCGGTCTCCCGTGACGGCGAGGCGCGCCGCAGGGTGAGAGAGCAGCTCGGCTTCGATCCGGGGCGACGTCTCGTGGTCGTGACTGGAGGCTCCCTCGGCGCTGGTTCTGTCAACGAAGCCGCGCTCGCGCTCGCCGAGCTGTGGTTGGCTCGTGACGATGTCGCCATCTATCACCTCGCAGGAGAGCGCAACATCGAGGAGATGACACGAGCTGCGACCGAGCGCCGCCTGATCGGTCCCACCGGAGCGGGGTCGGAGACGTTGCAGGCACCGCCGGCCGTTCCGGTCGGCGGTTCACCGGGGGGTTCCGGGCCCGAGCACCGGCTCGAGTACCGGCTCGCCGGCTTCGATCCGGAGCTCGCGGCGGCGGTGGCGGCATGCGATGTCGTGGTCTGCCGTGCCGGCGCCTCGACCGTCGCCGAGCTGACGGCGATCGGCGCGCCGAGCGTGCTCGTGCCGCTCCCCGGGGCGCCCGGGGACCACCAGACGAAGAACGCCGTGGCGCTGGAGCAGGCCGGCGCGGCCGTCATGATCCGAGATCGCGAGTTGTCCGGGGACAGGCTCGCCGGCACTCTGGAGCGCCTGCTCGAGGACGAAGCCGTCCTCAGCACGATGTCCGAGGCAGCCCGGGCGCTCGGGCACCGGGACGCCGCCGCCCGCGTGGCCGATCTCGCTCGACGTGCCGCCGGGGCCACCACGAGATCCCGGAGTGCAGCGTGATGTCCGACCTCACGAGCCCGCGACGCGTGCATGTCGTCGGCGCGGGCGGCGCCGGCATGAGCGCCGTCGCCATCGTCCTCGCGGGCATGGGCCATCAGGTCACCGGGAGCGACGTCAAGCAGACCCGCGCCCTCGACCGGCTCGCCGCCGCCGGCCTCGAGGTGCGGGTCGGGCACGACGCCTCTGTCGTGGACGGAGCGGACCTCCTCGCCATCTCGACGGCGATACCACCTGACAACATCGAAGTGGTCCGCGCCCATGAGCGCGGCATCCCGGTCTGGACCCGTGCCGACGTGCTGGCGGAGGTGACGGCGAGCCGGCGCACGATCGCCATCGCCGGGACGCACGGCAAGACGACCACCACGTCCATGCTGTCGCTCGTCCTCGTCGAGGCAGGACTGCGACCGAGCTTCATCGTCGGAGGAGACGTGAACGACATCGGCGCCAACGCGCTGTGGGACTCCGGCGAGTGGCTCGTGGTCGAGGCCGACGAGAGCGACGGCACCTTCCTCAGGCTCGACCCGGAGCTCGCCATCGTGACGAGCCTCGAGCCCGACCATCTCGAGCACTACGGCGGCTTCGAGGAGCTGCTGGCGTCCTTTGCTCGCTACGTCGGGGAGGCGGGACACGCCCTTCTGTTCGCGGACTCCCCGGAGCCGGCCGGCCTGCTCGCCGTGGCGGCGAACGGTTCGGCGCTGTTCGGGACGAGCGCGGATGCACGGTTCCGGCTGACCGGGATAGAAGGTGGCCGGAGCGACGTGTCCTTCTCGCTGTCGGACGCGGGTGAGGATCTCGGTCGCTTCAGCTTGCCCCTACCCGGTGAGCACAACGCTCTCAACGCTGCGGCGGCGACGGCTGCCGCGGTGATGATCGGGGTCGCACCCGAGCACGCGCGGCGGGCACTTGCTCGATTCGCGGGAGTGGCCCGCCGCTACGAGTTCCGCGGTGAGCGCGACGGCGTCACGTTCGTCGACGACTACGCGCACTTGCCGGGCGAGGTGGCGGCGGCCCTGCGGGCGGCCCGGCGGGGCGGATACGACCGGGTCGTCGCCGTCTTCCAGCCACACCGCTACTCACGTATGCAGTCGCTTGCGAGCCAGTTCGCGGACTCCTTCGTCGACGCCGACATGGTCGCGGTGACGTCGGTGTACCCGGCAGGAGAGCCGATCCGCCCCGGCATCTCCGGCCAGATGGTCGTCGATGCGGTGCTGACCGCTCATCCGGAGGCGGACATCCACTACCTGCCGGATCACGAAGGACTGCTCCAGTTCCTTCGTGGCGTCCTCCGGCCCGGCGATCTCTGCATCTCGCTCGAGGCGGGCGATCTCGCCGGGCTGCCGGACGAGCTCCTCGCCGGCGAGGCGTGGTGAGCGCTCCCGCTCTCGAAAAGGCTGCCGAGCTGCTCGAGGAGGTGGCGAGGCGTGACGTCCCGGTCGGACCTCTCACGACCTATCGGGTCGGCGGCAACGCCGCGCTGTTCGTCGAGATCGACGGGGAACCAGACCTCGAGGCGGTGTGCACGGCCGTCTCGGTGAGCGGTGTCCCGGTGCTCGTCGTCGGAAAGGGTTCGAACCTGCTCGTGGCCGACGCCGGCTTTCCGGGCCTCGCCGTCCAGCTCGGTGAAGGGTTCACGGGCATCACGACCGAGGACACGGTGCTGGAAGCCGGAGGCGGAGCAGCTTGTCCGGTGGTAGCGCGTCGCAGCGTCGCGGCAGGGCTGACCGGGATGGAGTGGGCCGTCGGCGTCCCTGGATCGGTCGGCGGAGCCGTCGCCATGAACGCGGGCGGGCACGGGTCAGAGACGAAGGACCGCCTCGCCGCGGCCGACGTCGTCGATCTGGCCTCCGCTTCGCCTCAGCCACGGAGCATCCCGGCGGCAGATCTCGACCTGTCCTACCGGCATTCCGCCATCGGGGCGAGTCATCTCGTGCTGCGGGCTCGTTTCGCTCTCGACCGCGGGGATCCGGAAGAAGGCGCCGCCAGGATCGCCGAGATCGTGCGGTGGCGGAGGGAGAACCAGCCCGGCGGGCAGAATGCCGGCTCGATCTTCACGAACCCACCCGGTGACTCGGCCGGACGGATCATCGACGCCGCCGGGCTGAAGGGCTTTCGCATCGGGACGGCGCAGGTCTCCGACAAGCACGCCAACTTCATCCAGGCCGACAACGGCGGCTCGGCGGACGACGTGCGGCGCGTGATCGAGACCGTGCGCGACCTGGTGGCCCGCCGCACCGGGATCGAGCTGCAGGTCGAGGTGCGGCTGGTCGGCTGAGCACGTGGGTGGCGGGTGTGGCGGGAGGCTGCGTCGGTCGTGCCGCACGACCGGCGGCGCCGGAGGAGGGCTCAGGGCGTGCGCGTCCGTGGCCAGGACACTTCGACGAGCGCTCCACCGAGCTCGGAGGTGTCGAAACGCAGCCTTCCTCCCGTGGCCGCCGCAACCGACTGGGCGATGGCGAGCCCGAGGCCGTGGCCGCCGGGAGCGTTCGTCGCCCGCCTGAACCGGCGCACCACCTGCGGCCGGTCCTGTTCCGGGATGCCCGGCCCGTCGTCCTCGACCCGAAGCGCCACCCTGTCGGGTGCAACCGGTACGGCAGAGATGCGAATCGTGCCCCCGTCGGGCGTGTAGCGGCATGCGTTGTCGGCGAGCGTTCCCGCCAGCTTGTCGAGCCAGTCGTCCGGGGCGACGACCGTGAGCCGCTCCCCGTCCTCGCCGGGCAGGGCGAGCTCGAGCACTTGGCCACGGCTGGCGGCAACGGCGGCGAAACGCTTCGCGCAGCGCGCCGCCGCCCCGCCGAGATCCTGACCGGCGCGTGGCGAAAGCTCCGGCTCGGAGTCGCGGCGGGCGAGCCAGAGGAGGTCCTCGACGATCGCCCGCAACCGCGAGCTCTCAGATGACACGCGATCGAAGGCTTCCTCGTACTCTCTCGCCTCCCGGGGGCGAGAGCGTACGAGGCTCACCTCGGCCTCGATGACGCTGAGAGGGGTGCGCAGCTCGTGCGACGCGTCCGCCGTGAACTCGAGCTGCCGTCGGCGGGCCACCTCGACAGGGCGTGCGGAGCGAAGGCCGATGGCGAGCGCGACGAGGAAGAACGCCGCGAGCAGGAAGGGGAAGGCGATCGTCTCCGAGAGCACGAGCACCGCCTCGACGTGTCCGAGCTCCGTCAGGCTCTCGCCGGCGAGGAGCCAACCTGTCCTCGTCCTCAACCAGCCGAGGCGGTACGTCGTGCCGGCGATCCCGGCGTCGAGCGATTTCGGCTGTCCCGCCGCGGGAGGGTGCGTGCCCGCCGGCAGCAGCGGGTCCGACGGAGCGGAACGAAGCAGCACGCCCTCGGAGTCGAAGGCCCAGAGCGCGATCGGCTCGCCGTAGATGCCGAGTCCGTAGCGCGCCCCGTTCGTCTGCACGCCGGCGCTGCTGAACGCCGCTGTCGGGTTCGACGCCGCCGCCTGGAGGCGTGCCCCGAGCTGCCGGTCGACCTGCCCCGTGAGGTGCTGCGCGACGACGAAGTCGAGCAGCACCACGACGATCGCGTAGGCGACAGCCATAAGCGCGGTGGCGATCGCGCCCACCCGTGCCGCACCGGCGAGGTCGCGCCGGCTGAACCGGCCGCGGAGCGAGAACCTCATGCCGAGGTGTTCATGGCGCGGTAGCCGGTCCCGCGGACCGTGTCGATCCGCAGGCTCGACCCCGCCAGCTTCGACCGCAGATGGCCGATGTGGACGTCGATGGTGTTCGACCCAACGGCATCGGCCTCATCC
>JAJYGW010000125.1 GCA_021790615.1 Actinomycetes bacterium
GCAACGCCACCGTCGGCGACGCGGTGGTGGACACCCGTTGGGGCCGGCGCGACCGATTCGCTGCTCGTGCCGGTGAGAGGCGCGGCCTGCACGGCGCCGCGCTGGGTGGTGCCGGCCTGCTCCGGCTCCGTAGGCCGAAGGCGGGTCACGCCGGACGCCCCGCCGTGGTCCCCGGCGCGGAGCGGCGACGGTGGGCGTGGGCGAACGACGGCGAGTACAGGCGGCTCCGCTCGGCAGCGCCCTGGAGCGCCGGGCCGACCAGCACGAGCACGGTCGTGCGGGCCCCCGTGCCGGCGATCGCCTCGGCCAGCTCGCCCACCGTGGTCAGGATCACCTGCTCGTCGGGCCACGACGCCCGCACCACCACGGCGCACGGCGTCGCGGGCTCGTACGCGGATCCGACGGCGAGCAGCTCCCGCTGCAGCTCGATCGGCCTGGCCGCCGAGAGGAACACCGCGAGGGTCGGTCCGACGGCAGCAAAGGCGGCGATGCGCTCGCGCTCGGGCATGCTGGCGGCAGTCCGCCCGGCCAGACGGGTGAGCACCACGCTCTGGGCCACGCCGGGAACGGTCAGCTCCCGTCCGACCGCCGCGGCGGCCGCCCCGAGGGAGCTGACCCCGGGCACGATCTCGTACTCTCGCCCCTGAGCCACGCACCACTCGATCTGCTCCTGGATGGCGCCGTAGATCGACGGGTCGCCCGAGTGCAGCCGGACCACCGCGGCATCGGGGTTCGCGGCATAGACCGCCAGGACGTCCTCGAGCGTCATGGTCTTGGAGTCGTGCACCTGGGCGCATGCCCGGGCGTGCGACAGAACGGCTTCGGGGACCAACGAAGAAGCCCAGATCACCACGTCGGCAGCTTCCAGCCGGTCCCGCCCGCGAAGGGTGATCAGGTCAGGCGCACCTGGGCCGGCGCCGACGAACGAGATCACGGTTCGCTCGCCTCGGTCAGCCGATCCTCGCCGGCGCGCCCGCGACGCGGCGGCACCAGCAGGGAGGAGAGGTAGGCACCGGGGCCCGATGCCACGTGAGCGAGCGGACGCACCCGCTCCCCCGGGAGGCCCATGAGCTCACCGACCACGGCGCCGTCGAGACGGCCGGCTGCCCGGAGACGCTCGGCCAGTGCAGGGAGATGCCGACCGCCCTTGTACACAACGACCGCTGCATCCGGATCGGTCAACGCCACGTCGATCGCGTCGGGGCCGGCGACAGCGCTGACCAGGTGCAGCCGCTCCTCCCCATCCACCAGCACGGTGCCGCTTCGCGCCGCGAGGTCCTGGAAGGCGCAGATCCCGGGCACGGTCACCACCGGCGTCCCGGGGCGTCGCTCGAGCACCCGGTCGGCCAGGTGGTGAAAGGTGCTGTAGACGTTCGGGTCGCCGAGGGTCGCGAAAGCGACGCGCTCGCCGGCGTCGAGGCACTGCACGACACGATCAGCCGCGCTGTCGTGGGCGACGCGGCGAGCGACGGCATCCTCGACGATGGCGAACACCAGCCGTTCCACCACGACGTCGGGCGCGGCCTGCCGGACGATCGACTCTGCCCGCCCGACGGCATCGGGCGCCATGGAAGGGCCGAAGACACGATCGGCGCCGCGCAGCTCCGACAGCGCCTTGATCGTGATCAAGCCAGGATCGCCGGGGCCTACCCCGACACCGATCAGGGCCGAGCCCATCATCCATCTCCCGCGCAACGACGCACACTCTGGCTGCAGCAAGTCTCACAACTCCTCGACCCGCGCACCTGCACCTCGCAGGCGAGCGGCGTCGTGCGGAGCCGCCGGTGACGACGGCGAGACCGTGCGATCCTGCGAACGTCCTCCCGAGCGCTGCAGCGACGTCACTGTAGCGCGGCCTCCCACCACCTCCTCGAGCGATGGCCGCACCCTGCCGCGCGCCGTAGGCCGGACGCCCCAGGCCGCGCTACAGTGCCGCTCGTAGCGCAGGGAACCCGGTGGAAGTCCGGGGCTGTCCCGCAACTGTGACCGGGGAGCCGACCCCGACGATGGCCACGGCCCGATCTTGGGCGGGAAGGCCGGGGGAGGCGGCGATCCGGGAGCCAGGAGACCTGCCTGCCCGACAGTGCGCTCGGCATCGCGAGGACGGCCATGTTGTTCGATATCTGCTGGCGTCGTGAGTCCCCCAGGAGCATGCCCGCTCAGGCGTGCGGGTGCTGCGCGAACTCGGTCGCCGTCATCGACAGACCAGCGACGGCACCACCGGCCCGGGCCCGTGACCGGCGCACGTCCGAGCGCCGCCGGGCCTCGAGAGGGGCGCAGAGGACCCGATGAAGGGACTCGCCAGGATCGAGCAGCGCGGCATCCAAGCGGTGCCGCCCGAAGAGCGTCACGGACGCGCCGCCAGCCTCTTCGGAGTGTGGTTCGCGGCGAACCTCGGGATCCTCGCCGTCGTGTTCGGTGCAGTCCTGGCGTCCATGGGTCTCGACCTTCTCCAGGCGCTCGTCACCACGCTCGCTGCGACCACGGCGTCATTCCTGGTGGTCGGAGCGGTGTCGGTGGCCGGCCAGCGCGCCGGAACGCCTGCCCTCGTGCTCTCGCGCCGAGCACTGGGGCGAGCCGGCAACCTGGCCGCGGCAGCGGTGGGCTGGGTGAGCGTGCTCGGCTGGGAGGTGGTGACGTCGGTCATCGGCGCGTGGGCCCTGGTCGGCGTCGTGCACGCCGCCTTCGACGTGCGGACGGGGGCGGTGGCCGACGTGGCGGCGCTCGGGATCATGATCGGCGCGTCAGCCGTCCTCGGGGTGCTCGGGCACGGCGCGATCGTGCGTTTCCAACGCATCGCCGCGATCGGGTTCGGGATCCTCACCGTGGCCGTGCTCCCCGCGCTCCTGCTGCACGCCGACCTCGCCCAGGTTGCCGTCGCACGCCCGGCGTCGTTGCGCACCGTGCTGGTTGCCGGCGGGATCCTCGCGGCGGGGACCGGGATCAGCTGGGTCAATCTCGCCCCGGACTACAGCCGCTACCTTCCGCTGCACGAGCGAGCCGGATCGATCGTCGGCTGGGTCACGAGCGGTGCGGCCGTGCCGACCTCGGTGCTGATCGTCACCGGCTACCTCTTGAGCTCGACGGTCCACGGCCTGGCCACCGCCCTCGATCCGGTCGGTCCCGTCGGCGCGGCGCTCCCCGCCTGGCTGTCGGCGCCCTTCCTCCTCGTCGCTGCCGGCGGCATGCTCGCGGAGTCCGACCTCGCCTGCTACTCGTCGGGCCTCACGTTGCTCGCGCTCGGCGTCCGGATCCGCCGCAGTCGCACCGTCGTGGTCGACGTCGCCGTCGTGTGCGCAGCCGGGCTGTGGCTCATGGTCGGCCGCTCTGGGTTCCTCGGCCCGTTCGAGAGCTTCCTCACCCTGCTCGCGACGGGCCTCTGCGCCTGGGCCGGAGTGGTGCTTGCCGACATGGTGAGCCCCGCCCGAGGAGCCGCCCGGCGCACGGACGACGGCACATCGGCCACCCGGGCAGTGGAGGGACCGGGCCTGGCCGGTTTCGCCGCCGGGACGGCCGTGGCGCTCGTCACCACTGCGTCGCCGCTCTACGCCGGGCCACTCGCCCACGGGCTGGTGGGCGACGGAAGCTTCGGGTTCGGTCTTGGCCTCGTTGTGGCTGGAGCCGTGTCCATCGCCGGATGGGAGCTCGCCACGCTCGCACACCGCCGGCAGACCCGCACCGCCACGACTGCTCCAACGGGCGCCTACGGCGCTGCGGCGGCGCTGACGGGCACCCCCCAC
>JAJYGW010000225.1 GCA_021790615.1 Actinomycetes bacterium
GAGCTTCTCGACATGGTTCTTGTAGCGGCGCGACCAGTTCGTCGGCATGCGCGCCTCCTTCTTGCGAAGGACGGCGAACACCTCCTCGACCTCCTCGTCGTTGATCACCTCGCGCAAACCGACCTCGTCGGTGTTGTCCGCGGGCACCATGAGGGTCAGGTCCCCGTAGGCGAGGCGGAGCACGAGGTACTCCCGCTTCTCGCCGAACGCCTCGCGCACCTCCCGCTTCTCGACGACCGCGGCGCCGTGGTGGGGATAGACGACCTTGTCGCCGACGTCGAACACAGATCAGCTCCTCGAAGGGCTCAGCGACTGGATGCACCTGGGCACCTTCGCCCGGGCGCGGGCGCCTACCTGAGCGGGATGGCGCGACGTCACATTCTACCGGCTCTCGGACCCCGACCCAGGACAGCTGACCCCGGCCGCTGCCGCCGGGCAGTGGGCGGGGTCAGCTGTAGCGGTCGAGGATGCTCGTCTCGGCGAGCCTCGCGATGCCGTCCTTCACGAGACGAGCCTGGTCGAGGTCGATGCCTCCGGCATCTGCGAGCTCGTCCGCGGACGCCCTGACGAGCCCGCAGAGGTCGCCGAAGTGCTCGACGAGCCGGGCAGCCGTCGTGCCCGACAGCTGCGGGACCCTCTTCAACAGGCGTAGGCCACGCGGCACGAGGGAGTCGTCGAGGCCCGGAGGGCTCACTCCCGGCGTCGCGAAGACCTCGACGACACGCTCGAGCCCGAGCAGGTCTCCCGTCGCCAACCTGGACAGGCCAGCGATCGCGTCGTCGCAGCACGCTCCGCCGAGCGCACCGCGATAGTCGTCGGCGACGAGCATGAGCTCGTCGCCGACGCCGAGCATGAGCTCGGAAAGCTGGAGGCGGAGCAGCCTGCCGTGACCGCCGAGCTCGTCGAGAAGCTCGGCGATCTCCGCCCCGACGCGCACGACCATCTCCGCACGCTGCAGGACCGCCGCCACGTCCCGGACTGTGACGACGTCCTCGATCTCCGACGTGGTGAGCGCAGACGTGACCTCGTCGAGCCGGGCGCGGAAGCGGTCGAGGGTCTGGAGCAAGTGGTTCGCGCGGCCGACGATCATGTCCGTGGAGCGCAGCTGTCGCTTGACGTCACCGCGGTAGAGGGTGATCGTCCCCATCTCCTCGGAGACCGCGACGACCTGGACGGCCACGCAGCGTGCGACGCGCTCCGCAGTGCGGTGGCGCGTACCGGTCTCGGTCGTCCGGGCGGCGGGGTCAGGCACGAGATGGACGTTCGCCCAGGCGATGCGCTCCCCGGCACGGTCGAGGACGATCGCACCGTCCATCTTCGCGAGCTCCGAGAGGCGCTGCGGGCTCATCTCGGCGTCGATGTGGAAACCCCCCGAGCAGATCTCGAGGACGTCGGGCCCGTCGCCGAGGACGATGAGCGCGCCCATGTGCGCCCGAAGGATCCTGTCAAGCCCGTCGCGCAGTGCCGTCCCGGGGACCACGTGGGCGAGCAGCTCGCCGAGCGATGCGTCGTCCGGCTGGCTCACCGTCGCATCGTAGCCAAGGTGACGAGCGGGCTGACCGGCGGAGGCCCCTACCGCCCCCTCGGCGCTGGTACCAGACCGAGCACACCGACGGCCTCGGCGAGGGTCGCGACGCGCACGGTAGACATCGTGCCTGGCGGGAGCGGCGCGGACCGCGGGACGCAGGCACGCGTGAAGCCCAGGCGAGCGGCCTCGAGAAGGCGCCGGTCGGTGTGGACGACCTGGCGCAGCTCGCCGCCGAGCCCGACCTCACCACAGGCAACGAGGTCGGCCCCGAGCGGCACGCCTGTCACCGCCGAGACGAGGGCGAGACCGAGACCGAGGTCGAGAGCAGGCTCGCCGACCTTGACGCCCCCGACCACCGATGCGAAGACGTCCATCGACGCGAGGCTGCAACCGACCCGCTGCTCGAGGACCGCTATCGCGAGCGCCAGGCGACCTGCCGGGATCCCCTGGGCGGACCGGCGCGGGTTCGCCATCGAGCTGCGAGCGACCAGTGCCTGCAGCTCGACGAGGATCGGCCTGCGCCCTTCGAGGATGGGCACGACGACGCTGCCGGCGGTGCCGGGCCGCCGGTCGCCGAGGAGGAGCCTGCTCGGGTCGGCGACCCCGACGAGCCCGCCCGGGGTCATCTCGAAGACTCCCAGCTCGCCCGTCGGTCCGAACCGGTGCTTCGCGACGGACAGGACCCGCATGGCGTGGTGGCGCTCACCGTCGAAGCTGCATACGGTGTCGACGAGGTGCTCGAGGACGCGTGGGCCTGCGAGTGCCCCCTCCTTCGTCACGTGTCCGACGAGCATCGTGGCCACGCCCTCGTGCTTCGCGTGCTGGACGAGCTGGACTGCACACTCTCGGACCTGGGTGACGCTCCCGCCGCTCGACGCTATCGAGGGGTCGGCGACGGCCTGGATCGAGTCGACGACGAGCAGGTCCGGGCCGAAAGCGGATGCGGCATCGAGGGCCGCCGGAAGCGAGGTGGTCGCGACGATGGAGACACCGGCAACAGCTGCTCCGAGCCTCTCGGCGCGCCTCCTCACCTGCTCGGGCGACTCCTCCGCCGCGACGATGAGCGCTCTACCACCGCGCGACGCCCACGACGCGGCGAGCTGGAGCAGCAGGGTCGACTTGCCGATCCCCGGCTCTCCGCCGACGAGGGTCACCGAGCCGGAGACGAGTCCACCCGAGAGCGACCTGTCGAGCTCGGCGATCCCGGTCGGCCGGGGCTGCCCCGCTTCGACGGAGACGTCACAGAGCGCGATCGGCTCCACCGGGGTCCCGCCGAAGGTCGCCACGCCCATGGCCCGTGTGGACGGCTGCTCGACTCGTTCCTCCACCAGGGCGTTCCACTCACCGCACTGGGCGCAGCGCCCAGCCCAGCGGAGGTGGACCGACTGGCATGCGCTGCAACGATGGACTGTCCGCTCCCGCATGGAGCGGAGGTTACGTCGCAGCTATGACAGCCGGCTCGCTAGGAGTCCGCTCCGGCACCCGCGAGCTCGACCGGCGGCGGCTCGAGACCCTCCACCGAGCGAAAGACCACCTCGTCGCCTTCGGTGTCGACGACGATCGTCTCGCCGACTCGGAACTCCTTCCAGAGGATCTTCTCCGACAGGGGATCCTCGATGAGCTGCTGGATAGCGCGGCGCAAGGGACGGGCGCCGAGCGCAGGCTCGTAGCCCTTCTTCGCGATCAGCTCCTTCGCCGAGAGCGTGAGCTCGAGCCCGATGCCCTGCTTCTCGAGCTGCTCGCGCACGCGCTTGATCATGAGGTCGACGATCTCGGTGACCTCGTGCAGCTGGAGCTCGTGGAAGACGATGACCTCGTCTATGCGGTTCAAGAACTCGGGGCGGAAGTGACCCTTCAGGGCCTCCTGGACCTTCGTCTTCATGCGCTCGTAGGTGACCGCCTCGGTCGTCTTCGAGAACCCCACCGACACCTTGCGCAGGTCCGCGGTCCCGAGGTTCGAGGTCATGATGAGGACGGTGTTCTTGAAGTCGACGGTTCGTCCCTGCGCGTCGGTGAGACGGCCGTCCTCGAGGATCTGGAGCAGCGCGTTGAACACGTCGGGGTGGGCCTTCTCCACCTCGTCGAAGAGCACGACGGCGAACGGCTTGCGCCGCACCGCCTCCGTGAGCTGGCCGCCCTCCTCGTAGCCGACGTATCCGGGGGGCGCGCCGATGAGACGGGACACCGTGTGCTTCTCCATGTACTCGCTCA
>JAJYGW010000320.1 GCA_021790615.1 Actinomycetes bacterium
ACGCGACCGACTACGTGGGTGACCCGGCCGAGCGGAGTGGCTTCGGGGGTCTCGAGGCGATCGACGAGATCACGATGGTGGCCGTTCCCGACCTCATGAGCGCCTACCAGCGAGGCCTGATCGACCTCGAGGCGGTCCAGACCGTGCAGCTCGGCATGATCTCGCACTGCGAGCTCATGGGGGACCGGATGGCGATCCTCGATGCCCCTCCAGGGCTCAACGCGCAGCAGGTCTTCGAGTGGCGCGTCGACGCCGCGGGCTACGACTCCAAGTACGCCACGCTCTACTGGCCCTGGATCAAGGTGCTCGACCCGGCGACGGGTCAGAACGTCCACGTCCCGCCGTCGGGCCACATGGCCGGCATCTGGAGCCGCAACGACGACACACGCGGGGTCTTCAAGGCACCGGCGAACGAGGTCGTCCGTGGGGCGGTCAGCCTCGAGTTCAACATCACCAAGGGCGAGCACGACCTGCTCAACCCCAAGGGGATCAACTGCATCCGGGCGTTCCCCGGCCGCGGCATCCGCGTCTGGGGCGCTCGTACGCTCTCGTCGGATCCGCTGTGGCGTTACGTGAACGTGCGCCGGCTCTTCAACTTCCTCGAGAAGTCGATCCTGAACGGCACGGACTGGGTTGTCTTCGAGCCCAACGACCCGAAGCTCTGGGCGAAGATCAACCGGACGATCGCATCGTTCCTGGTGATGCAGTGGCGGGCGGGAGCGCTCTTCGGGCGCACGCCCCAGGAGGCGTTCTACGTCAAGTGCGACGACGAGACGAACCCGTCGGAGGCGATCGACGCGGGCCAGGTCCTCTGCGAGATCGGGGTGGCACCCGTGAAGCCTGCAGAGTTCGTCATCTTCCGGCTCTCGCAGTTCTCTGGTGGGACGAGCCTGGTCGCGGAGTAGCCGAGTTCGCCTTCGAAGCGGTGCTACGAGGGTTCGAGGGAAGACGTGGTGGCCCGATGAGCGGGTCCCCCGGGGACAAGAGAGCAACGAGAGAGAGGTCAGGAAACCATGGGGCTCGGTGAGTTCGATCCCGGCGTAGGTTGGTCCTTCGGCATCGAGATCGACGGGATCACCTTCAAGGACATCCAGGAGCTCGACGGTGTGAAGCTCGAGCTCGACGACATCGAGGTGAAAGCCAACACCGTCGACGGGAAGTACGTGAACAAGAAGGTCCCCGGCAGGAAGAAGGCGGGTGAGATCACCGTTACCCGCGGCGTCACCTCCGACAAGGCCTGGAACAACTGGATCAGCGAGTGCTTCAAGGGAAACGTCGGGACGGCGAGGAAGAACGGCTCGATCGCCGTCTACGACTACATGGGCGTCCCCGTGCTCAAGTTCAAGTGGATCAACGGGTGGCCCAAGTCCGTCGAGTACGGCTCCTTCAAGGCCGGCGATGCGTCGATCATGACGGAGAAGATCACCATCACGCACGAGGGGCTCGAGCCCGAGTGATGCGTCGGGGTCCCGCGCCGTCGGAAGGCCCCGTCAGAGCGGATGGAGAGCCGGGCGGCGAGGCCGAGCAGGAGGAGGTCTCGCCGCCCACTCGCGACGACGTGCCCGGCGCCGGCCGTGGCGATGCCTTCCAGACCGAGTTCGAGTTCGAGCTACCGCGTGGCTTCCTCGACGACGACGGAAAGCTCCACCGGCGGGGTGCGATGCGGCTTGCGACGGCGCGGGACGAGCTGTTGCCGCTGATGGATGACCGGGTTCGCAACCATCCGGCCTACCTGTCGGTGGTCCTCCTCGCCCGGGTCGTGACCCGCCTCGGCACGCTCTCGGCCGACCAGGTGACGGCGTCGGTGATCGAAGGGCTCTTCGCGTCGGACCTCGCGTTCCTCCAGGATCTCTATCGCCGCATCAACGCCGAGGGCCACACGCTCGCGACGGTCACCTGTCCGGCCTGCCAGGAGCACTTCACGGTCGATGTGGCCGGTGGTCGCCTGGGGGAATCGTGACGTACGCGCCCGACCGTCTGTACGAGGAGGTCGCGTACGTCGCCTACCACTTCCACTGGCCGCTCACCGAGATCCTGGACCTGGAGCATCCGATGCGCCAGCGCTTCGTCGGGGAGATCGCGAAGATCAACCGGCGGATCTCTGGCGAGCGATGAGAGGAGGAGCGCGCGATGAAGTTGTGGGGCCGGCGCAGCGCCGAGCGTCCTGACGCCCGCGAGCACCCTTCGGGTGCGCTCGCCCCGGCTCCGACGCGCCGCGGTCCGGCTGAGCAGGGCGCGTCGCTCCCCGAGACCGCCGAGAGCGCGCCGGGAAACCCGCGCCCCTGGCGACTCCCCGCCTGGACCCAGCTTCCCCCGATCGCGCCGAGTGTCGGGCCGATCGCGCCGATTGTCGGGCCGCTCGAGCCGTCGCTCGTGGCGTGGCGCGACCCGGCCCTCGCGCATCGGCCGCTCTCCCATCAGCTCCGGCCGGACGGTCCCTCCGGGCGCGTGGGGTCGATTGCCGTCCTCGAATCCGACCGCGACCGTCCCCTCGGTCCCGGTGCACCCCAGCCGCGAGTTGCGCAGGATGCGCGCCTCGAGTGGGCCGAGGCGCCGCCGGACTCCCGCTCGGGCTCCCAGGACGGTGGGGCGTCGGGCTCGCCGGAGCGCGCGCTCGGCGCATCGCCGGAGCCGGCGGCTGCGGGCCCCCCAGCTGCTCGCGCGAGTGCTGCCCGCTCGGTTGTGGGCGCACGAGATACCGGGGCGCGGCGCGATCCCGGTGTGCCGGTGGGGCGGGTCGTCCGGGCGATTTCCCCCCGTCCCGGTACGCAGCGCCCGCTGCCGCCCGCTCGACTGGTCCGCGCAGGGCCGGTCGTGCCCCCAGCCCGATGGCTCCGGTCCGGGGCCAGTCGGTCCGCGGGAGGCGAGGCCGGCGGGAAGCCCCCCGTCGCAGGGTCGGCCGGGTTGCCTGCGCCGTTGGAAGAGGCGGCCGGCCTGGCCGGGGACTCATCGGTCGTCGAGGCTCGGCCGGGTGGACGCGTTCCGGCTGTGGCGGATCCTGGTGCGGCCGCGCTCGCTCGCGCGAGACGGGCCGTCCCTCTTCCCCCCGGCACACCGGGCGGGCTCGGGCTCGGGGCACCGCTGGCCGGGCCCGGAGCCGACCTCCCGCTGGTCGGACCGGTGGCCCCTTCCCCGCTGGCCCCTGCCGCTGGCCCCGCTCCTGCTGATGGCTCCGCTCCTGGGGCCGGGCTTCCCCCGGCCAGCGCAGCCCTCCGCCCTCCGGCTCGCGGGCGTCCGGCCGGCACCGGACCGGTTCCCGTTGGCGAGCCCGGGCCCGCCGCGGGGTCGCGGCGTCTCGCCGGGCCCGGTCCTGCGGGGAGCGGTCCTGCCCCGGTGCCGCGGAGCAGTCCTGTCGCCGCGGGCGGCCGTGGAGCGGCCGGGCGTGCACCCGGCGAGTCGATCGTCGAGGCGGAGCGCCCACTTGCCGGCGGTGACGGCGGAGCGCCCCGACCACCGATGAGCCACGTGCCGGATCGGGCGGCGCTGCCGTCGCCGGCGCTGCCGACATCGCAACTCCCGGGCCTCCCGGTTGCGCCTGGTGCGGGTGCGCCACCTGCGGTTGGGCCGCCGGCCGGGACGGCAGGTGAGGTTGCGCCCCGGTCGAGTGCCCCGCCTCGAGCGCCGGGCTCCTCAGGTGCACCGTCCAGTGGTCGATCCCCGGCCCGCCCGCTCGAGCCTGCGGGCGGCCCCCCTGCCCAGCGCGCCCCTGCCGAGCCGGGGACCGAGGTCACGACAGT
>JAJYGW010000230.1 GCA_021790615.1 Actinomycetes bacterium
CTCCTCGAGCCCGGGCCGACGTCGTGCCGACAGGTCGTCGTGCCCTTCCCGGTCCTCACCAACGAGGAGCTGGCGAAGCTGCTCTACATCGACCGGGGCGGGTTCGCCCCGGGCTTCCGGGCCTTCGCCGTGGACGGCCTCTACCCCGTCGCGGGGGGTGGCCCGGCGCTCGCGCGGGCGCTCGAGGAGGTCCGTGACGCGGTCTCCGACGCGATCGAGGCCGGCGCCAACATCATCGTGCTCTCCGACCGCAACAGCTCCTCGACGCTCGCGCCGATCCCGTCGCTGCTGCTCACCGCCGCAGTTCATCACCATCTCGTCCGGAGAAGGACCCGTACCCGGGTGGGACTGGTCGTCGAGGCCGGGGATGTCCGCGAGGTCCATCACGTCGCGACGCTGCTGGGCTATGGCGCCGCCGCGGTCAACCCCTACCTCGTCTTCGAGTCGATCGAGGACATGCTGCTCGCCGGCACCCTGACCGGGGTCTCACTGGAGACGGCGGTGCACAACTACGTCAAGGCCGCTGGGAAGGGCGTCCTCAAGGTGATGTCGAAGATGGGGATCTCGACCGTCGCCTCCTACACCGGTGCCCAGGTCTTCGAGGCGCTCGGACTGTCGCAGGAGCTCGTGGACGAGTACTTCACCGGTACCGTGAGCCGCCTCGGCGGCGTCGGCCTCGACGTGCTCGCCGCCGAGGTCGCCGCACGCCACCGGGACGCCTGGGCCCCTTCTCGGGCCGGGGCCGCCGCTCGGGGCCTGCCGAGCGGCGGCCGGTACCAGTGGCGCCGCGACGGCGAGGAGCACCTCTTCGACCCGGAGACGGTCTTCCGGCTGCAACATGCGACGCGCCAGCGCCGCTACGACATCTTCAAGGGCTACACGCAGCGCGTCGACGAGCAGTCGGCGCGACGGCTCACGCTCCGCAGCCTGTTCCGCCTCCGCAGTGACGAGCGCTCCCCGATACCCGTCGAGGAGGTCGAACCGGTCTCGTCCATCGTGCGCCGCTTCTCCACCGGGGCGATGTCGTACGGCTCGATCTCCGCCGAGGCGCACGAGACACTCGCCGTCGCCATGAACCGGCTCGGGGCGAAGTCCAACACCGGCGAGGGTGGCGAGGATCCCGAGCGCTTCGTCGCAGATCCGAACGGCGACTCCCGGCGTAGCGCGATCAAGCAGGTGGCCTCCGGGCGCTTCGGCGTGACGAGCGCGTACCTCGTGAACGCCGACGACATCCAGATCAAGATCGCCCAGGGCGCCAAGCCGGGCGAGGGTGGCCAGCTCCCCGGTCACAAGGTCTACCCCTGGATCGCCCGGACGCGACACTCCACGCCGGGTGTGGGGCTGATCTCTCCCCCACCCCACCACGACATCTACTCGATCGAGGACATCGCACAGCTGATCCACGACCTGAAGTGCGCGAACCGCCGAGCCCGGGTGCACGTGAAGCTCGTCTCCCAACTCGGTGTCGGCACGGTCGCGGCGGGCGTGACCAAGGCCAAGGCGGACGTCGTCCTCATCTCGGGGGGTGACGGTGGGACCGGCGCTGCGCCGCTCACCTCGCTCCAGCACGCCGGCGCGCCCTGGGAGCTCGGCCTCGCCGAGACCCAGCAGACGCTCCTCGCGAACGGGCTGCGCGACCGGGTGGTGCTCCAGGTGGACGGCCAGCTCCGCACCGGCCGTGACGTCGTGGTGGCGGCGCTGCTCGGAGCGGAGGAGTTCGGGTTCGCGACGGCGCCGCTCGTCGTCTCGGGCTGCGTCATGATGCGGGTCTGCCACCTCAACACCTGCCCGGTCGGCATCGCCACTCAGGACCCGGTGCTCCGGCAACGCTTCAGCGGGCGACCGGAGTTCGTCGTCACGTTCTTCGAGTACCTCGCGGAGGAGGTGCGCGAGCACCTCGCCGCGCTCGGCCTCCACTCGTTGGACGAGGCCGTCGGCCAGGTCGAGCTGCTCGACGTGCGTCCCGCCCTCGAGCACTGGAAGGCGGCGGGGCTCGACCTCCGGCCGATCCTCGCACCGCCCGACGTGGCGGATGGCCCGCGACGCTCCCGCACCACCCAGGACCACGGCCTTGCCGGGACCCTCGACGAGGAGCTCATCGGGGCCGCTGCAGCCGCCCTCGAGGGGAACGGGCCCGTGGTCGTCCGACGCCGGGTACGCAACGTGGACCGCAGCGTCGGCACGCTGCTCGGGGCGGAGGTGACCCGTCGCTTCGGCGAAGCCGGCCTCCCGGACGACACGATCACGGTCGAGCTGACCGGGAGCGCGGGCCAGAGCCTCGGGGCCTTCCTCCCGCGCGGCGTGACGCTGCGGGTCGCGGGGGATGCCAACGACTACGTGGGCAAGGGGCTCTCCGGCGGGCGGCTGGTGCTGGCCCCACCCCCCGGCTCATCGTTCGCTGCCGAGGAGAACGTGGTCGCGGGCAACGTCGCGCTCTACGGGGCGACCTCGGGGGAGGCGTTCTTCTCGGGGATCGTGGGCGAACGCTTCTGCGTCCGGAACTCCGGTGCGCTGGCAGTCGCCGAGGGTGTGGGCGACCACGGCTGTGAGTACATGACGGGTGGCCGGGTCGTCGTCCTCGGTCCGACCGGGCGCAACTTCGGCGCCGGTATGTCCGGCGGCATCGCGTACGTGTTGGACGTCGCAGGTGCCTTCGCCACGCGGCTCAACCACGACATGGTCGCGCTGGAGGCCCTCGAGGACGAGGAGTGGGCCTGGCTCGACGAGGTCGTCGGGCGCCACGCCCGCCTGACCGGCTCGGCAGTCGCGACGGCGCTCCGGGGTGCACCGGGCGGGGTGCGCTCGGCGCCCTTCGTCCGGGTGATGCCCCTCGACTACAAGCGGGTGCTGGCGGCGATGGCGGAGGCCGCTGCGGCGGGTGCCTCGGTCCAGGAAGCGGTCATGGCGGCGGCGCATGGCTGATCCGAGGGGGTTCCTCGCCGTCCCCCGCCGGGGTGCTGTCCGCCGACCGGTGGCGCTCCGAGTGCGGGACTGGCGGGAGGTCTACGAGCCGGTCCTGCCGGAGGAGACCCAGGCGCAGGCGAGCCGCTGTATGGACTGCGGCGTGCCGTTCTGTCACCATGCGTGCCCGCTCGGGAACCTGATCCCCGAATGGAACGACCTCGTGTGGCGCGGACGCTGGCGGGACGCGTGGGAGCGGCTCGAGGCCACCAACAACTTCCCCGACTTCACTGGTCGGCTCTGCCCGGCCCCCTGCGAGGCGGCCTGCGTGGTCGGCATCGCCGACCAGCCGGTCAGCATCGAGCTCGTGGAGAAGGAGGTGGCCGAGCGCGCGGAGGCCGAGGGCTTCGTCCGACCGCGCCCGCCCGCGCGGTCGACGGGTCGGCGGGTGGCTGTCGTCGGCTCGGGTCCCGCCGGTCTCGCTGCGGCCCAGCAGCTCGCCCGTGCCGGACATGCCGTCTCGGTCTACGAGCGCGCCGAGCGGCCGGGCGGCCTGCTCCGCTACGGGATCCCGGAGTTCAAGCTCGAGAAGGCGGTGGTCGACCGCCGGCTCGCCCAGATGCAGGCCGAGGGCACGGTGCTCCGGACGCGGACGATCGTCGGGCCGGACCGCGCCGAGGTGGACGGCGCCGCGGCTCCCGGCGCGACCGTGCTGAGCGCGCAGTCCCTGCTCGACGAGTACGACGCGGTCGTCCTCGCGATCGGCTCGACGAGGCCGCGCGACCTCGAGGTGCCGGGCCGCGAGCTCGCCGGCGTGCACGTCGCGATGGACT
>JAJYGW010000362.1 GCA_021790615.1 Actinomycetes bacterium
GGGGGAGTAGGGGCCCATGCGCGCCCGGCGCGAGCTCCTCGAGCGAGGGCTCGAGGTCGAGCGGACCGAGATTCCCCAGCATCCGGTGGCTGAGCGCCGGGAGCTGGCCCGCCTCTACGAGAGTCGCGGGCTCGAGGCGGCCATGGCGGCCGACCTCGCCGAAGCCATGATGCGAGACCCCGATGTCGCGCTCGAGACGCATGCCCGCGAGGAGCTCGGCGTCGACCCCGGCTCCCTCGGCTCCCCGTGGCAGGCTGCGATCTCGTCCTTCGTGACGTTCGCGCTCGGGGCCCTCTTGCCCCTCCTCCCGTGGCTGTTCTTCGGCGGGGGAGGGGCCATCGCCGCCTCGGTGGCGATCGGGGCGGTGGCGGCCGTCTCCCTCGGGCTCGCGCTCTCGTACTTCACCGGACGCTCGCCCCTTCGCTCCGCCTTCCGCCAGTTGGCCGTCTCCGCCCTCGCGGCGGCAGTCACCTTCGGTGTCGGGACTGCGATCGGGGTCTCCGTCCACAGCTGAGCGGGCTCCGGGGCCGAGCCGCCCCTACGCCGCAGGAGCGGTCGGCGCGACGTCCGTCGTGTAGGCGCGATCGACGTGGTCGATCGCGAAGCCCAGGGAGTCGTAGAGCCGGCGGGCGGGCGTGTTCGACGCGTCCACGTAGAGCATGCCAACCGTCAGCCCTTGGCGAGCGAGGTGGTCGAGGCCTTCGAGCACGAGTGCCCGCCCGAGCCCGGAGCCCTGTGCAACCGGGTCGACGGCGATGACGTAGATCTCGCCGAGCGGGGGGTCCTCCGCGGCGTGCACCTTCGTCCAGCAGAAGCCCTCGAGCTTCCCCTCGTGCTCGAGGAGGAGGAAGCCCTCGGGATCGAACCAAGGCTCGCGCTCGCGGGCCTGGAGGGTCTCGAGGTCCCAGCCGCCCTGCTCGGGGTGCCAGGAGAAGGCCCGGTTGTTGACCTCCAGCCAGGCCTCCTCGTCCTCGCCGCGCCGGAACGCGCGGAGCGACAGTCGTGGCAGCGGGGGCGGAGGGGCAGGCAGGCTCCGGCGGAGCTGCAGGAGGTCGCGGCCCCGGTCGAGCCCCGCCGCAGCGGCAATGGCGTCGTGGGTCGGCGTCGGCTTCGGCACCCACCAGTGCAGATGGCCGCCACCGGTCGCTCCGACCGCAGCGAGCGCGGCACGGAGCAGGTCGGCCGTGACCGAGCCGTCTGCGCTGCGGTGGTGTGGGTGGACGACGATCTCGAGGCCCCAGCTGTCCGTCCCCCTACTCAGCTGCGCGTACCCGACCGGATGGGGGTGCTCGGGCTCCCTCGCCACGAGGCCGAGAAATCCGTGTCGCCCGCCCTGGACGAGGTCGAGCCACTTGTGCTCCCCGAGAGGGTGGTGACCGTCCGCACGAGCGGCGAGCACCAACAGCGCCGTGATCGTGGTGAGGTCGTCCTCACCCATACGACGTTTGACTTCGACCGAGCGCATGCCAAACCGTAGCCGCAGGGGCAGTGCCGCCCAAGCGCAGCTCACGGCCCGCCGGGCCTAAGGTGCGGGCAATGACGACGGCTTCCGAGAGCGCGCCACGGACTCCCGGCGAGCGGGCCCACCGGGCGGCGGCGTGGCTGGCCGAGGCGTACCCGGGAGCCGCAGCCCAGCTCTGCGCGCTCCGTCACCAGGACCCCTTCCAGCTGCTCGTGGCGACGATCCTCTCTGCGCAGTGCACGGACGAGCGGGTCAACCAGGTCACCCCGGCGGTCTTCGCCGCCTATCCGGATGCGGCGTCGCTCGCGGTGGCCGACCCCGAAGCGCTCGAGGCACTGATCCGCACCACCGGCTTCTTCCACGCGAAGGCGAGGAGCCTGCTCGGGATGGCGCAGGGTCTCTGCGATCGCTTCGGGGGTCAGGTCCCCGCCGACCTGGAGTCGCTCGTCTCGCTTCCAGGCGTGGGCCGCAAGACGGCGAACGTGGTGTTGAGCGTGGCCTTCGGTATACCGGGACTACCGGTCGACACGCACGTCGGGCGGCTCTCGCGCCGGCTCGGCCTGACGGAGGCGAAGGACCCCGAGGTCGTCGAGGCGGAGCTCTGCGCGCTGGTGCCACCCGAGGAGTGGGGCGCTCTCTCACTCCGGCTCATCCTCCACGGGCGTGCGATCTGTGGGGCTCGCCGGCCGCGCTGTGCCGCCTGCGGCATGGCGAGCTGGTGCCCGTCGGCGAGCGTGGAGGCCTGACCGACTGCGGCCCGTCGGCGAGCGTGGACGTGCCGCCCGCAACCCGAGAGCCGCGCAGCTCGGGGAGACTGGATGCAGTGGCCCACAGCTCGACCCGGGGTGGTCGCCAGCGACTTCGGCGCCCGAGGCTCTCAGTGCTGGTCGAGCGCCCTCCGGAGCCGTCGTGAGGCCGTGCCGAGGGCGACCGCTGCCACCTCACACTCCTCTCCGAGCTCCTCTTGGCGGTTCGCACGCCCGAGCGCGGCCACGCCGACGAGGCGGGACGCGAGCTCGTCGAGCGCGGTCAGGACGGAGGAGAGCTCCGCCTCGGCGCTCGCCTGCCCCCCAGCCGCCGGTCTGGCGCCGGCCACCCGGCCGCCAGCCAGCCTGCCGGCACCCGCCCGCCCAGGACCCGCCCTCAGGTCACCGTCCCGACGGCCTGCGCTGTCGGCTCCGTCCCACCGATGCTCCACGCCGCCGAGAGTAGGGTGAGCAGACCATGCTCCGCCTGCTCGACCTCCGTGGCCGCTCTGGTTCGACGCTGACGGAGGGCCTCCCGCGCCCGGCCGCAGCGAGCCAGCTTCCCTACGATGCCGTCCGGTCGATCCTGGCGGCGGTGCGGGAGCGGGGTGATGCAGCGCTCCGGGAGCTGACCGAGCGCTTCGACGGGGTGACCCTCACGGCGCTTCGCGTCGACCCGGGGGAGATCGCGGCGGCCGAGGAGCGAGTCCCAGGCGAGCTCCTCGAGGCGCTCCGCGCTGCTGCGGCAGCCGTGCGGGACTACCACGAGCGAACCGTCGCGCCCGCCCCCCCCTACGAGCGCGACGGGATCCACGTGAGCGAGCTCCGGCGCGGTGTGGACCGGGCCGGCTGCTACGTCCCGGGTGGGCGAGCGCGCTACCCCTCGAGCGTCCTCATGACCGCCATCCCGGCGCAGGTGGCGGGTGTCGGCTCGGTTGCGCTCTGCGTGCCGCCTGGCCCGGGGGGCGTCGTCGACCCAGCCACCCTCGCTGCGGCGTCCGTCGTCGGGGTCGACGAGGTCTATCCGGTGGGGGGCGCGCAGGCGATCGCGGCCATGGCCTACGGCACCGAGACCGTCCGGGCCGTCGACGTCATCGCCGGGCCGGGCAACCTCTACGTGTCCCTCGCACAGCGGGAGGTGGCCGGGATCGTCGGGGTCCCCTCCGCCTTCGCCGGGCCGTCCGAGGTCGTGGTGATCGCAGACGACACGGTCGACGCCTGGGCGGCGGCAGTCGACGTGGTGGTCCAGGCCGAGCACGGCCCGGCCGGGCTCGCCTGGCTCGTGACGTGGTCGGCGGAGGTCGGTGCGGCCGTCCAACGGGAGGTCGCGGAGATCGTGGCTGCGTCCCCCCGGCGCGAGGAGATCGCAGCGACGCTCGAGAGCGGCGGGTACGTCGCCCTCGTGGACGGTCCTGCTGCGGCGCTCGAGCTGGCGAACGCGATCGCCCCCGAGCACTTGGAGCTCTGCTGCGCGAACGCTGCTGGGCTCCTGCCGCTCGTGCGTCGGGCGGGTGCCGTCTTCGTC
>JAJYGW010000179.1 GCA_021790615.1 Actinomycetes bacterium
CGGATGGCGAGGTCGTCGCCCTCGACGCGAAGGTCACGCTGGACGACAATGCGAGCTTCCGCCACCCCGACTGGCAGGTGTTCGCGGCCGCCGCGGAGCTCGATCCCCGAGAGGCGATGGCGAAGGAGAAGGGGCTCAACTACATCGGTCTCGACGGCGAGGTGGGGATCATCGCGAACGGCGCCGGCCTTGCCATGAGCACGCTCGACGTGGTCAACCAGGCCGGGGGCAGGGCGGCGAACTTCCTCGACATCGGGGGCGGGGCGAGTGCGGCGGTGATGACCGCTGCGCTCGAGGTGATCGGGGCCGACCCGGCGGTGCGCTCCATCTTCGTCAACATCTTCGGGGGGATCACCCGCTGCGACGAGGTTGCGCGGGGTATCGTCACGGCGCTCGAGCGGGTCACGCTCCGGGCTCCGATCGTGCTGCGCCTCGACGGCACGAACGCGGAGGCGGGCCGGGAGATCCTCGCCGCACACCAGTCCGACCGGCTGGTGGTCCAGCCGACGATGCTCGACGCGGCGAGAGTCGCGGTGGCGCTCGCAGCCGAGGGAGGCAACTGATGGCAATCTTCGTCGACGAGCACACCAAGGTCGTGGTCCAGGGCCTGACCGGGGGCCAGGGCCGCTTCCACGGCCTGCGGAACCGGGACTACGGCACGAAGGTCGTCGCCGGCGTCACGCCGGGGAAGGGCGGCCAGGACGTGGACGGCATCCCCGTCTACGACACGGTGAGCGAAGCGGTTGCCCGTACCGCTGCCACAGCCAGCTTCGTGGTGGTGCCGCCGCCAGCGGCTCCGGCGGCGATCCTCGAGGCCGCGGAGGCCGGCGTCGCCCTCGTCGTCTGCATCACCGAGGGGATCCCCGCGCAGGACGAGGCGGCGACGTACAACCGGCTGCGACGCGACTTCGCCGGGACACGCCTCATCGGGCCCAACTGCCCCGGCGTGATCACGCCCGGGGCGTGCAACATCGGGATCACCGCGGGCGAGATCGCGCTCCCCGGTGGGCCGGTCGGGATCGTGTCGCGGTCCGGCACCCTCACCTACCAGGCCCTCTACGAGCTGACGCGCCAGGGAGTCGGGCAGACGACCTGCGTGGGGATCGGTGGCGACCCCGTGCCCGGGACGGGGTTCATCGACTGCCTCGCTGCATTCGAGGCCGACCCCGAGACGAAGGCGGTGATGCTCATCGGCGAGATCGGCGGGAGTGAGGAGGAGCGGGCAGCCTCCTTCGTGGCGGAGCACATGACGAAGCCCGTCGTCGCCTACATCGCCGGCCAGACCGCGCCGGCCGGGCGGAAGATGGGCCACGCCGGCGCCATCGTCTCGGGATCCTCGGGAACGGCAAAGGCGAAGATGGAGGCGCTGGCCGCAGCGGGCGTCAGTGTCGCCTCGAACCCGACCGAGGCGGGAGAGCGGATGGTGGAGGTCGTGCGCCGGCTCGCCTAACGTCGGGGCATGCGGGTCGCCGTGCTGGCCTCGGGCAGTGGCACGATCCTCGAGGCCCTGCTCGCGGCCCGACTGCCGATCGCCGTCGTCGCCGTCGACCGACCCTGTCGGGCGGCGTCGGTTGCGAGCGGCGAAGGGCGGGTGGTCGAGCACGTGGTGCGAGAGGACTTCGGGCCCGGTTTCGCGCGGGACGCGTACACCGAACGACTGACGTCGGCCCTGCTCGCCAACCGGGTGGACCTGGTCGCCATGGCGGGCTTCGGGACGGTGCTCGGGGAGGCGATCTTCGACGCGTTCGGCTCGGAGGTGGTCAACACCCACCCCGCCCTCCTGCCTGCCTTCCGCGGTTGGCACGCCGTCGAGGCGGCGCTCGCCGCCGGCGTCGAGACCACGGGCTGCACGGTGCACGTCGCGACGCCTGCGGTCGACGACGGCCCGATCCTCGCCCAGGAGTCGGTCCCGGTGCTGGCCGGCGACGACGTGGCCTCCCTCCACGAGCGCATCAAGTCCGTCGAGCGACGCCTGTACCCGGCAACGCTGGCGTCGGTGGTCGACGCCGGGTCCGTGGCGGCCCTGCTCGGGGAGCTGACACCCCTTGGGCCGGCCGCCGGCGCGTCGTCCTCGTCGGGGGCCGCGCGCCACCGGGGCGGGAGCGTCTCGTGAGCTCGGCCCCCCGGGTGGCATTGCTCTCGGTCTACGACAAGACCGGTCTGGTCGAGCTCGCTGCGGGGCTGCGCGCACTGCAGTGGGAGCTCGTCGCGAGCGGCGGGACGGCGGCCGCGCTCGCCGCGGCCGGGATCGACCACGAGACGGTGGAGGCGGTCACCGGATCAGCCGAGCTGCTCTCCGGCCGGGTGAAGACGCTCCACCCGGCCATCCACGCGGGGATCCTCGCCGATCGCGGGCGACCGGAGCACCTCGCGGACCTGGCGCGCGCCGGCATCCGCGCGGTCGACCTCGTCGTCGTGAACCTCTACCCCTTCACGTCCGACCCGAGCGTCGAGCTCATCGACGTCGGTGGACCGACGATGGTCCGGGCGGCGGCGAAGAACCACGCCTGGGTGGGAGTCGTGACGGATCCCGGTGACTACCCGGCGGTCCTCGCGGAGCTCCGGGAGGCGGGAGACCTCTCCAGCCAGACCCGTCGCCGTCTCGCCGCCGAGGCCTTCGCACTGACCGCACGCTACGACGCGGCAGTGACGGCGTGGCTCGCCGGTGATGGCGTCCGCGGCGACGCCGGGCGTCGCCGCGCGCACGGGGCGGGAGGGGCGAGCCCACCACGCCCGGGGGCGCCGGACCTCCTCCCCGAACGCCTCGAGCTGGTCCTCGATCGTGTCGAGGTCCTTCGTTACGGCGAGAACCCCCACCAGGTGGGCGCCCGCTACCGGATCGGCGGCGGGTGGTGGGATGACGTGACCCAGCTCGGAGGCGCGGCGCTCTCCTACCTGAACGTCCTCGACACCGAGGCTGCCTGGCAGCTCGCGCACGAGTGTGCCGCGTCGTCCGGGCTCGTCGCGGCCGTGGTCGTCAAGCACGCGAGCCCGTGTGGGGTCGCGGTGGCCGGGAGTGCCTCGGCGGCGCTCGAGGGTGCGCTCGCAGCGGACCCGGTCTCCGCCTTCGGAGGGATCGTGGCGGTGACCGGGCTGCTCGACGGCGATGCGGGGTCGGTCCTTGCCGGCGGGCCGCAGGCGGACGTCGTCGTCGCGGCGGCCTTCGCCGACGAGGCGCGCGCCGCACTGGCGTCGCGCCGTCGCGCCACGCGCCTGCTGGCCGCTCCGCCACCGCAGCGGAGCGCGCTCGAGGTTCGCATGCTCGACGGTGGGGCGCTCGTGCAGGAGGCAGACCACGTGCTCGACGAGCCGGGCACCTGGCGGGTGGTCACCACCCGCCAGCCGAGCGAGGCAGAGCTGGCGGACCTCCGGCTGGCCTGGCTGGTGGCAGCTCGCACGACCTCGAATGCGATCGTGCTCGCCAGCGGGGGGCGCACGGTCGGCATCGGTGGTGGCCAGCCGAACCGCGTCGGCGCGGCCGCGATCGCGGTGGCGCAGGCCGGTGAGCGGAGCGTCGGGTCGGTGGCGGCCAGCGACGCCTTCTTCCCCTTCGCAGACGGCCTGGACGCGCTCGCCGCGGCCGGGGTGACTGCCGTCGTCCAGCCGGGGGGGTCAGTCCGGGACGCCGAGGTCGTCGAGGCCGCCGAGCGGTCAGGCATGGCGATGGTCCACACCGGGGTACGCCACTTCCGACACTGACCCCTCGGACCCGAGGTCGGCACGGCTTCC